>JAUWNF010000390.1 GCA_030612785.1 Phycisphaerales bacterium | reverse complement strand
GAGCTTCACTGCGCCCGCCGCCGGCGACGCGCGGGGCGGCGGCGGGGCCGGCGGTCCCTCGAACGGGGTCAGGGCAACCGGCTCCGGAGCGGGAGCGAACTCCACCTTGCTGAAGACCTCGTCCAAGCGATTGAGGCGATCCAGCGCCGACGTTTGAAACGGGGTATTGGCGAAGCGCGGATCGTCCCGAAGCTGCTCGAGCACTTTGCGGGCTCGCTCCTTGCGAGAGGAATCGCCATCCACTACGAACCGGTCGGCTTCGATGGCGGCCAGACCGTGCAGCGCCGACGCCACCGCCAAGGCATTGTCCGGCAAACGCTCCTTCAACGCGTCGAGGGCCTGCTCCGCCCGATCCAGATACACTGGATCGGCCCCGCGCTCACCCATCGTCGAAAGCTGCATGGCAATCAATGCTTGACGCGACAAGGCCTCGAACACCAAGTCGGAGTCCTGCGCCTGGTCCGCCACTTTTTGCATACCTTCAAACCCCATTCGAATCTCGGCGTCGGTGCGCTTCTCGCCCGATTGGGTCAGGAAAGACCGGCGCTGAATCTCACCGAGACTCTTCCACGCGTCGGCGGTTTCCTGCTCGGTCGCTTTGGAGCGATAGGCCACGAAGGCGATTACCAGAATAACCATCACGGCCCCGCCCACGACGTAGCTGCCCCACTGGCGGAAGAATTCCTGCCCCTGTTGGAGCATGTGAACCAGCTCGTTGGTCCGGAGTTCTTGTCTTCGTTCTGTTTTCATGGACGTTTCCGTGCCACCGGAGGTGTCGCCCCCCGCTGTTCCTGTGCCACCCTCACCTGGACCGACGTTTTCGTGCCGAGGAGGCTCGGCTCATCCGTTATGTCGATCTCACACACCTCGTTGCCCTTGGCGAACCGCATGGTGAACTCGCCCTTGATGGCGCCGTCGCTCGTCTTCGACCAGTGCAGCAACGGCATCTGTTCCCGGTAGAAGTTCCGCACCGCGAACTTGTCCGCCCGCCCAGAGTACGTGTGGCGCAAATAGGTCCGCGATTGACCGGTGGAGTAGTCCTCCATCAACGGCTCCACGATGGCGAACCCCGCTGGGAGTGGAATATCCCTCTCATAGGGCCGGCTGTTGGCAATCAGGCGAGCCACCTGCCCCTTACGCTGATCCGCCGTCTCACACCCGCCCGCGAGCACCGCCGCCCCCAGCAAACCCGGTAGCACCAATTCCGCCAAGCGCGTCATACGCATCATACAGCACTCCGATCACCGTCGAACCGATCCCGGGCCTGATCCCAAGCGATCCGCAATCCTCATAAGGTAGGGCAACCCTGCTTTTCCGTCAACGCACCCTGATGTCGGCGGTAGTGGTCCATTTTGCCCAGCGGTCGGCTTCCCAATCCTCCACATGGTATCCTAAGGTGCGGCAGAGGGTTTGGAGACGTGGGCGTTGGAGGCTGTCGATTTAATCTGTAGCGTCGCCCCTTGTGGGCGGCGCACCTGCGTTTTTCGCCACCCACAAGGGGTGACGCTACATCTGAAGCCGTCACGAATGACTAAACCGACAGCCTCGTTGGACCGCTTACTTGCGAGCGAGTTCCACCAGAGTTCCACTGGTGTCCCCAATCAGGGAGTTGCATGGTGGTCACGAACAGTGTAACCTGTTGCGAAAGCGATACTTGGGGCGATTAACTCAGTGGCTAGAGTGCCTCCCTTACAAGGAGGAAGTCGGCGGTTCAAATCCGTCATCGCCCAGTTCACCAGGGGACAGAGGCTTGCGCCGGCCGATCAGTGGTGAGGTGGATCAGACGTTACCGTTTCGGCCGCCGGTATCAGCGGCAGAGCAGCGTGTTGAGAGCTACAGGACCATGAAGTACTTGGTGCTAACTCTGGCGGTGGTTGGGCTCTTGTCCGGTGGTGTCTCCTGTACGTCGGCCTCCGGGGGGACGGAGGCACCCGCTGCCGGGCATTTCCGGGCAGACGCGGGTGAAGACATTCAGGCCGGCGAGGGCGATGTAGTTACCCTGCGGGCTTCGGGCATCAACGGCATGGAACCGTTTCTCTTTCGGTGGAACGTTGAGCGTATTCCGGACGGCGTCGAAGACGTCACCCTGTCGGACAAGACTGCCGCCGAAACCACTACCAGCCGCCTGACTACCCAAGGGCGGTACGTCTTCCGCGTCGTGGTGGTCGACGCTGAGGAACACGACGCCTATTCGTTCATCACCGTTGAGGTCGGCCCACCGGGAACCGGCACGGTCACCGCCCTGGAAGTCTCTATTGAAGGTCCGGAAACCGTCACTCCTGGTGAAGCGGGAGAGCTTCGCGCGGTTGTCGAGGTCGAGATCGAGGGCGAGGGCGACTTCACCTACCTCTGGGAAGTGGTGAGCGGTGGCAATGTTACTCTGGATTCGCCCGACCAGCCGGTGACCGGCTTTACCGTCGAGGAGCCCGGGGCGGTCGCGGTGCGGGTGACGGTCAAAGATGAAACTGCCAACGCGGTGGGTGCGGCGGAGTGGACCATCGAGGCGTTCTTCGAGGGTGCCCTGGCCGTTGACGTCTCAGGCCCGAGCAGCGTCGAAGTCAACGAGGTCGTCGAGGTCACCGCTACGGTCAGCAACGCGAACGGTGAGATCGCTTACGCCTGGACGGTAACCGACGGAGAGGCGGAACTCACCAACGCCGATACCGACACCGTGAGCGCGCACCCGACCGCTCCCGGAAGGCTGGCCGTGCAGGTCGAAGTCACCGACGCGTACGACGAATCGACCGCTACGGACGAGTACGTGGTCACCGTGGCGGCTTCCACCGCTCCGCTCGAGCTTCTCACCACCAGCCCGGATATCCTCAAGGTCGGGGAGGGTGGCGATCTCGCGGTGGAGATCGAAGGTGGAGGTGGCGAGTTCGACGAGATCACCTACGCCTGGGAAGTGGTCTCGGGCGACGCCGTGCTGGACGATCCGTCGGCAGCGGAACCGGTACTGACGGCATCGCAAGCAGAAACCATCCAACTCAGCGTCGAGGTGACCGCCGCGGCAACTGGTGTTACCCGGGTCGGCGAAGCCGAGGTCTTCGTAGTCACCATCGCGGATGACCGTCCACAGGTTGTGCTGACCTTCAACCGTTTCGATGACCTGGTCTTCGAACTGCGGCCTGACGTCGCCCCCAAGACGGTGGCCAACTTCCTGCGCTATGTGGACGACGGTTTCTACGATGGTATCGTGATCCATCGTGTGGCGAAAACCGGCGAAGGAGAGGACTTCGTGATTCAAGGGGGAGGTTTTCGCCCGACCGACGACGGCGACTTGGAAGAACTCGAACCCCGCGACCCGGTCCCCAGTGAGGCGGACAACGGGTTGAGCAACGTCCGCGGCACTATCGCCATGGCCTTGCAGGGGGGAGACGTCGATTCCGGCACCTCGCAATGGTTCGTGAATATGCAGGATAACTCCGCGGGCACCGCTGTCGACCTCGACGCGCAGGGGTTCACGGTGTTCGCCAGCGTCGTCGATCCGGGGATGGACGTCGCGGACGCCATCGCCGCGGTTGAGACCGGAACGCGCACGGCGATAACGGATGGAGAACCCCACGACATGGAGGACGTGCCTGTCGAGGACGTTATTATCGAATCGATCGAGCGGCGCAGCGTCGCCGACCAAGACCACAACGAGGGCGAACCGCTTATGGATACACCCCGCTAAGCCCTTTCCCGGTATAATGTCATTTGCGGCGGGGAAGTCTCGTGCCCTTTGCAATCCCGACGCCCCGAGGCGAAACGCAGGTCGACTGCGACCGAGCGAAGTCGCTGGAGACCCGTCCCAAGTACCAAGACCGATGAAGATTGTCGTTGCGGTAGACAGCTTCAAAGGAACGATGTCCTCGCTCCAGGCAGGTGAGGCCATTCGTGAGGGCGTGTTGCGTGTTTGGCCCGATGCCCGTGTCATCGTCGTTCCGATGGCCGACGGGGGCGAAGGCACCGTGGAAGCGATCCTGGCGAGCGCGGGCGGTCAAAGGCGGGCGGGCGAGGTGCGGGGCCCCCTGGGCCGGTCGTTGACCGCAGAGTTTGGCCTGCTCGCCGATGGGCGGACGGCGGTTATCGAAATGGCCGCTTCCTCAGGCCTGCCCCGGCTTCGTCCCGCCCAGCGCGATCCGACCCGCACTTCGACGTACGG
>JAUWNF010000304.1 GCA_030612785.1 Phycisphaerales bacterium | reverse complement strand
CCCCGCCGGCCGTACCGAACCGCGACCGTGAGGGAGCGGCCTTCCCCGCTTGGCTCAAGAAGGCATTCAAGGTGGATACCGTCCGCGACCTGGCCACGGCCGAGAAGGCCGGTCAGGTGATCCGTGTCTTGAAGGAGCTGTGTCGTCGCCGGGCAATTGCAGTACAAGGACGCCATCAAGAAGATTAAGTCTACGAACCGCCACGCAGGCACGTTCGCATTGCAGCGCCTGCCCGCCGTCCCCCACCCCTGCTTTAGCGGTGGGGGAATGGGATTGAACGCGGGTGCCCCATCCCCTCTGGGGGTGGGAATGTCGGGTGGCCCATCGCTTTAGCGGTGGGGGACAGGATTGAACGCAGAGACGCAGAGACTCACTGGGACGCCGTACCATGAAGGCTGCCACCTTATCAGCTCTTATCTCCGGCTTTCTTCTTTTTCCAGGCAGCAGCCATCTTGTTGCTCTGTTTCTCCTCGCGTGCCGGAGTGACGTAGAAGCGCTCGAACAACGTCTCGATGACTACGAAGCTCCACTCGACGGTCTCGGCGTCAACCTTCAGATGTCCGCCGCTCTCGTCATACCAAGGGTGGGCGGCCTGATTACGCCCTGTCTTGAAGGTGTCGATCGCCTTCGCGACCTTCTCCGGAAGCTTTCCCTCCTTCACGGCATGGTCAATCTGCCGTCCGAGCGTCCCCGGCTTGGGCGCGTCGCACTTGTCGATCAGGATTTGGCTCAGACAACGGCCGAGCAGCAGAACCGCCGCCTGAGAACTATGCGGTTCGCACGCGACTGCTTCATTGTAATCGGTGGCTAGGTCCGGGGCCGCCGTGCACACCTCCTCGGGTGCTGCGGAGCGTGTTGGCTTCAAAGGGTAGACAACAATCTCCACAGGAGAGCCCGGCACCTGATGACGGTGTTGTATTACAGGCATGCCACAGCTCCGACAGTAGACGACGTTAACATAGTGCGAGTCTGGTCGCGGGCGGCGCGGCAACTTGACGTCGTATGTGATATGGTCTGGGGCAGGGGATGCAAACGCCACGCACTGCGTCCTGCAATGCGGACATGTGGCAGATTCATCTTTCACAGGGAATTCCATGATGCGTACTCCGTCAGAAGCCCCAACGGCGGCCATTATTGCATGGATCGCCCAAGCCTTCAAGTGACAGGCGTGACTGTCGGCTTTGGGCGCCGGATCGGCGTGCACCCCGGTGTCGTCGCCGGGCAATTGCAGTACAATGACGCCATGAAGAAGATTAAGACTACGAACCGCCACGCATGCACGTTCGCATTGCAGCGGCTGCCCGCCGTCCCCCACCCCTTGCTGCGCAAGGGATGGGGCATCCTTACATTCAGGACCTTGGACTCTATCGCCCGTTCCGCGCTTCGCTGGCCACGTTGCCTCGCGCCCCCGACAGCGTGCCGCTCGCCGATCTGGTGTACGATTTCGACGTGCCCGGCCAACGGCAGGTCCGCGAAGTGCTCTTGGGCTTGATGAACCGGGGCTACGCGATCGAGGTTCTGAACGTCTCCGGCCACCGCGCCGCTTGGATCACGTCCGCCGGTTGGGAAAACGCCCGCACCGCCGCCCGGGCCTACTTCGACGCGGTCTACGGCGACGAGCTGTAGCGGCCGGCGTCTCGCCGGCCGTTCCGCCCGCCGGATAGTGGGTGATAACGTCCTTTTTATGTACCACAAAGCAGGAGGAGTTGTACAGCCCGTTCGGGCCCATATCCCGACCCCCATAGGGTTGGAAGAAGAACGCCGCAACTGCTCGCGGGACTTCTTGTCGATGTGGGGCCCACGCAGCACGGCAAAGCGTTCAATGCGCGTCGGGAGTCGGATCGAAGATGTCGATCACACGCTTGTGGGTCCGCATCTCGAACTGCTCGCGGGACTTCAAATGAATAGCACGCCCAACTCGCGCTGGACGTGCTATACTTCGTGGAAACCCAATTCAGCCCAAAGGGCTGGTGGGCTCCCGTCACCATCTCTTGTCGCAGGGAACCGAGCTATACCATGATCTTGACGAGAATGCCCGCAAACGCGGTTGTCGAGCACGATTCCTGTTGGACGTCACGCCGACCCCCCTGCCAAAAAAAGAGCACACAGAAGGACTGATTCCTCAGCGTCTCTCTCTTCTCTCCGTCGCGCGATCAGGCTCACGCGATCCACTTCCTTGTTTGCACGATGCTACTTGGTCGCTACACGGATGCTCCAAAGCCCAGCTAAAATAGCCGTTTCGGCGCGGATATCAATAGCATTCCCTGCGAAAAAACGAGATTTTTTTGCGGGCCATCTGCAACGTGAAAATTTGTTCGGATCGGCTCTCGACGGGCAAACGCGCGCCGGTATAATCGTCGATTCGGCTCTGGCTGCAAACGGGGCTGGTGGGCTCCCGTCACCAAACGAAGCACACCGTCCGATGGGCAGCTGGATGAGTCTCTAGGCTGCCCTTGAAGCGGTGGCTCCCTCCGCGCAGCGCGCGGAATTGCGCACATCGCGTCTGGGGCAGCCGGCCCTCTTATGAGAAGAGGAGGCTGCCATGAGGGCGTCTGAAGTATTTCACTCGGTGCGTGCTCGGTTCACTTGGCGCCGGTTCTTCAGGATAGCGGGGGTCCTGGGGCTCTTGGCATCTCTCGTTACGCTGATCGGTTGGTGGCACGGCGGTGCCGCCAAAGGACAAGACAACCAAACTCCTTTGATGGGCCTGAGAGGCTCCGACAGCGAAGGCGTACGTTGTGTTTTCCCAGAGAGAACAGCCAAGGAAATCCTTCAGACCCTGAGTATGGCTGGGGAGCCAGAAAAGCACAAACATCTATTCGTCGATCGATGGGTGTGCAGCCCAGGCTGGAGCATCCGAGTTCTGAGCCTGCCAGAGCGACGTGGAGACTGTTGGTCGTTCTGGTGCAACGAAGACGGTACGGAGGCCCCTGTTTGCGTCGAGACAAACACTGATGTGTCACACCTGCGAGTAGGTCATAAGCGAGTGGTCATGGGGAGGATAGCAGACATCATCATCCTTTCCGAAAACAAGCTCGCTGTTGTTCTCGATAATGCCACTGTCAGTCATGCTAGCCAATGACTGTTTTGCCACGGATTCAAGCTGAAACCTCCAGGTCGGTTGTCTTTGGGCGTTGAGCCACGTTTTCCTGGTCCCTTCTCAACCAGACGGGCCACCGAGACCATTGCGGGCGGGTGGCCGGGATAATGTGACCGGGGAGTGACGCAAGGGTGGCATGGGTTAGCTCTGCTAACCCGTGTGTTGCGCGGCGATGTTACAGTCCGCCCGTTGGAGTCGGGGACGTGAGGCACCGCCACCTGTTTCTTCCCTGGTCATACTGGCTGATCGCCGGGCCCCCGACAATCCTCGAGCGCGCGTCAAGTACTACACATGGCGTCTGCCGGTGACAGCACGGTTGCGCGCCGAGCGGTAGCCGACACCGGCCGGGTCCTCCGACCCGGCGCAGAGCTGATAGCTGAAAGCTGTTTTACCAAACGAACCCATTTTCGCCGGGACCGCGGGTGCCCCATCCCTTCGTCCGGCGGAGCCGGACCAGGGGTGGGGAACAAACCCCTGCGTGTCGCGAACGGAGGAGCCGAAAGCCATTTTACGAAACGAACCCATTTGCGACCGGGTAGCCGGGACTGTCCGCACGACGAACACACCCGCCGAATCAGCCACGCACCCGCACTACCAAGTGAGCAGGCTGGGCAATTCACAGACCCGGCATGAGGTGCTATATTACGCAGCCTGCCGTGCCGATGACACCGGATTGAGGAGACACCATGGCATTTGCGAAGGTCGATACCAAGGTTGACTTCCCCGCGCTCGAGCGCCAGACCCTGAGGTTCTGGGATGAGACCCGGGCGTTCGACAAGCTGCGCGAGAAGAACCGGGGCAAGCCCAAATGGTCCTTCCTCGACGGGCCGATCACCGCCAACAACCCCATGGGCGTTCATCACGCCTGGGGGCGGGCCTACAAGGACGTCTTCCAACGCTATTTCGCCGCCACCGGTCACGAGCAGCGCTACCAGAACGGGTTCGACTGCCAGGGCTTGTGGGTCGAGATCGAGGTGGAGAAAGAGCACAACTTCCAAACCACAGCGGACATCGAGCGGTTCGGGCTGGATCGGTTCACCGAAGAGTGCAAGGCCCGCGTCCGCAAGTACGCCGCCGTCCAGACCGAACAGTCCAAGCGGTTGGGCTACTGGATGGACTGGGACAACTCGTACTTCACCATGACGGACGAGATCACCTACAGGATCTGGGCCTTCTTGAAGATGTGCGACGAGCGCGGCTTCCTCTAGAAGGGCACCGACGTGATGCCCTGGTCCGGGCGTGCCGGTTGTGCCTTCTCGCACATGGAGATCGCCGAAGGCCGCAAGCTGGTCACTCACCTTGCCGTCTTCGTTCGCTTCCCCATTCGTGGGCGCGAGAACGAATACCTGCTGATCTGGACCACGACCCCGTGGACGCTGACCTCCAACACCGGGGCGGCGGTCAGCGGCGAGTTGGAGTACGTCAAGCTCCGGGCCAAGAAAGACGGGGCCCTCTATTACTTCGCCAAAGAGAACCTCGAAACCCAGCGGCTGGAGACGCAGTACAAGGAAGGCTTCGGCTCGGCGCCCTGGCCCAAGGGGCTGGGCAAGCTCAAGACCATCCATCAGAGCTTCGAGGAGCGGGGCGGGTACACGATTGAGGGCACCATTGGGGGTGCCGAGATGGTCGGCTGGACCTACGACGGGCCTTTCGACGAGCTACCCGCCCAGCAGCACCCCGGCGGGTACGCCGAGCCACTCGAACTGATCCCGACCGACCAGCGCGACCTGCCCAGCGGTAAGGACGGGCACCGCGTGTTCGATCCGGGCAAGGACACCACGGGCCAAGCCTATGGCGGGGCTGGCGAAGGCACCGGGATCGTACACTCCGCTCCCGGTTGCGGTGACGGGGACCACGCCTGGGGCAAGCGCTTCGGGCTTGTGGCGATCGCCCCGCTCGACGCCGGCGGGCGCTTCATCGAGGAGTTCGGCAAGTTCACCGGCCTGCGGGCCTCGGACCCCGCGACCGCCCAGGCGGTCATCGACGACCTTCAGGACAAGGGCCTGCTCATCGCGGTCG
>JAUWNF010000344.1 GCA_030612785.1 Phycisphaerales bacterium | reverse complement strand
ATTTCCAAATTGCGAGAACTGGCGGAGTCCAGAAACAAGCTCCGCCTGGCGCGCCCCGGCGTCCGAGGTGTTGAAATCTTCGAGTCCGTCATCTCGGCCGAAGAGGCTCTGATTGAGCGGGAGGCAATGGGCATCCTGGGGGAGCGCATCGCCGGGCTGTCCGAACAGGGCATCGACGTGACCGGCGCGCTCAAGGCCTACGCCCGCGCCGAACGCGGTGGGTTCTTGCAGATTGGTGTCGGCAATGAACGCCTACGGCAGGCCAACGAAGCGGTGAACGCCGCGATCAAACAGGCCGGCGAAAGGGCGCTGTCGGGCGGGCCGCCCGTCAACGTCAACGTTACTCAGATCGGCACCAACTACAGCGACACCGATCCGGAGCGAAACACGCCCGAACCGCCCTACCCTGGAGAGTGACTCCGCCATGCCCCACACCTTGCCCAACCGGACGCCAGGGAAAACCCTTACACCAGCCACGGTGACCGAACCCTCCGCCCGCCAAGGCCACACCTCCGGTAAGGGAAAACCCGCACCTGCCACCAGGGGAGACTTGCATCGGAGAACGTCGCCTGCCCCACTCGTGGCTGCCAACCACCACCTCCGCCAGCCACCCGCCGGTCCCCGAATCCGGCCCGTTCAAGCGTCCTCCGAACCACGTTCGGAGCCGCGCCGAAGCCGGTTCGGTCGCCCGGCCAAACCGCGTTTTTGGGCCGTTCCTGGGGGGTGGCCCACCGCCCCACCAAACTCTACCCAGTTTCACATTTCACAGGCGTTCAGTCGCACTGCACGGCTTTACAGTGGCGCAGGATGTCCGAATGTCCGTTTTTTGTCCGTTTCTGCCCGACCGGATTATTTTTCTAACTCCCGCTGGGAGCGTGCGTTACGCGCCTTTCAGCCCAAGACCCAATTCTCATTTCTATTGACGCAGGGCCGTTTTTCTCATTTCAAACCACCCCCTTGAAAGTGCGCGGCAGACCCGGCCATATTGCTGTAACCCCTTCTGACGGCGGCGGTTAGGCGCGTTTCCAAACTGCGCCCGTTTTTTCTCATTTCAACTGTCGCGTGCCACTTGGCCTAGCATCTGCGCTCATCCATTGAACTCCTGGGAAGCCTCAAGAAGATCTCGCCCGCCAGGGGGCGCCTCCGAGCTTTCGGACGACTCCTCTGCCGCACCGTTGCGACCGGCGTCGCCCGCAAAATCCAGACTACGCATCCGCGCATGTGATTCGACATCGTGCAAATGGTAGTGTGTTGGTCCACGGAATCTTGCGCGGCGAAAAAACCGCGGCAATGAACGCCGAAGCTGCCTGTTCGTTGGGTGGAAGCAGACAGCCGGGCGCACCTTTGGTGACCTGGGAATAAGCGATGTGATCCAAGGCAGCACCTACGCCGCACGCTTGAGCGAGACGATCGGCAGGTGTCGTCTGCCATGATGAAAGTCGATCTCGATGGTGAATCGATCGCCCGGCTGCCCTGCAACCAGCGTACTCGGCTCGGCGCAGGGGGCGTTGCGGGGCCATCGCTTGCGTGGTTCGATGCGTGGCCGCCGATTGGCGGGTCGCAAGCCGAAGTACACTTCGTTGGGCGTCTTGCCATCGAGGGTCATGTGAGGGCGCCTATCATTGTACCAAGCGACGAGGCAAGTCAGCTCCCTGCGAAAACGCTCTCGCCGGTGTGGAACCAGGATTCGACAGATGCCTTCGTCCTTCATTGTCCGAATGAAACGCTCGACGACAGCGATGCTACCATGCTTTCCAACGGCACCGAATCGCGGACGGATCCCCACCTTCCGGCACCATCGCTTGAAGCCGTCGCACCAGAAGGCGGTGTCCTTGTCGCAGATCAGATACTTGGGCTTGTCCCGAGCAATCAGCTTGCCGAGGAAGGTGCGCATCGCCAGCGATGTGGGCCGCTTTGGGAATATACCGCGAAACCCATGGCGCGTCGCGAGTAATGATCAATGACTACGGCCACCCACCAGCAGAACGGCCAGCACTGCGGGAGCGCGAAGGGCAGCCATGGCGCCCAGAAGCCAGATCCGATAGGCACGGCGGTCAGATCGGTGTGCCAGACGTGGTTCGGCCTCTTGGCGGTCACGACGCGATTGGGGCTGTTTACTGCCCAACTGCGGGTGTAGGTGGCGGCGTACTGGGCCAGGGCGATGACGTTGAGCATGGCCGCCTTGACACACTGGGACCAACCGTGCGGGAACGGGATTCTGAGCGGATTTGTGCTTGCTGCCATATTGCCTCCGGGGATAGACTGAAGGCAGTATAACAGCTTGCTGGGCAGGGCGTTACGGATGCTCCTGCGTGGCGCAAGAATCGGTGGACCAGCACAGCGGTAACGACCGGCTTGGTGGAAGCTGTGTGCTCCTGCGGCTGCAGGACAAGCAACGCAGGCTTACGGAAACGGAGAGTGAAACGTGATGAATTCCGAGATCGAGAGTGCTTTCAACGAACAACTCAACGCAGAGTTGTTCTCGTCTTACCTGTATCTGTCGATGGCGGCGCATTTCGAGTCGCAGAACCTCAAGGGTATGGCGCACTGGATGCGGATGCAGGCGCAGGAAGAGAACATGCACGGGATGAAGTTCTTCGACTTCATCAACGAGCGCGGCGGCAAGGTCACGCTGGCCAAGATCAAAGAGCCCAAGACGGAGTGGAGTTCGCCACTCGATGTCTTCGAGGACACGTGCGCCCACGAGAGCAAGGTCACGGGCCTGATCAACGGTCTGGTAGACCTTTCGCTCAGCGAGAAGGACCACGCGTCAAACGGGTTCCTCCAGTGGTTCGTCACCGAGCAGGTCGAGGAGGAAGCCACAGCCCAGGAGATCAGAGACAAGCTCAAGCTGATCGGTGACAGCCCGGTTGTGCTATTTATGATCGACCAGGAATTGGGCCAGCGCCCGGCGCCGGCTACCGGCGCGGCCAACGCTTGATACTGGCGTTCTTGCATGCTTGCGAGCGGAAACAAGAAGATCGAGAAGCCCTACTGGCATAACTACAAGGAGACCGTGAGATGAAAAAGTGGAAATGCGTATGCGGATACATTCACGACGGTGACGAGGCCCCAGCCCAGTGTCCCAAATGTGGTGCCCCTGCCGAGAAGTTCACGGCGTTAGACGAGAAGGCGGCTAATCTGGTGGAGCGGTCCCGGCACACGAACGTTCTCCATTGCCGGCTGGTGAATCTTGGCCGCAAGATGGAGCAGGCCTGCAAGGACGGCATCGAAGACAATCTCGATCCCGGCTGTGTGGATGTTTTCCAGAAGTCCCTGGCACACAGCTACGAGGTCATGAAGCTCTCGATGACGGAGATTCAGGGCCACATGGCCAAGGGCAAGTGGGGATAGGATAAGGATGAAGGATGAAGGATGAAAGGTGAATCGGCAAGGGGCGGTGGGGTCAGAAGCGGAGATGTCATACGCTTGATGTCGGAATCCGCAAAGCGGACTGGAAAGACTTACCCAACCAGAAGCAGGAGCTAGAATCATGGAACACGAGTACGTACGAGACAAGCGGTGCGTTTGGCCTGCCGTCGCTGTGGCAGGGCTTGGGCTGGCAATGACCGGGCTGCCGATCAAGAGCGCGATAGCACAGAGCCCATCAAGCTACGCTCCCGTCGTGGTCAAGGAGGATTTCGCCGCGACGAGGACGCGCATGGAGGCGGCGAAGCCGGCCGTGATGAAAAGGCAGATGGACCTGCTAGAGAAGCGGTACGACATGAGCGACCGCCCGGCGCGCGGCGTCACCATGTCGGGCGGCAAGGCAGTCCAGGAGGGTGTTCGAGTCAAACTGCCTGCGGGAATGACCTGGGAGAAGTTGGCTGAAATGGCCCCGGAGCAGATTCGGGAGAAGGGTCTGTTTCCTGGCGGGTTCCTGCCACTCCCCCATCCTAACCACCCGGAAGGCGGGATGGTCTTTCCCCAGTACCACATCGACGAGATTAAGCGGCAGGAGGGTCGGGACCTGACTCGTTTCGACCTGGACTACGATCTCCCGGATCATTTCCTGCCCGAGTACCCGCCGCCGATGTACTTGACGACTCGACCCGACCTCGGGGACGTCTCGCAAGGCAAGGTGGTGACCATCGACAACTACTATGAGATGTTCAACGGCATCTTGAATCCGAAGCAGTTGGAGGGTCTGCGTCTGCTCGTTACGCCCTTCCCGCAGCAGCAATTCAATCAAACCGAGGACCGCCGGTCAGCCAGGCCTCATCGCGGCGTGACCTGTTTTGACTGCCACGTCAACGGGCACACGAACGCCACCACGCATCTCGTGGGTGACATTCGGCCGCAGGAGTTTCGGCACGGGCTGGATACACCGCCCTTGCGCGGCGTTAACATCCAGCGGCTGTTTGGCTCCCAGCGGGCGCTTAAGAGCATCGAAGACTTCACCGAGTTTGAACAGCGGGCAGCCTACTTTGACGGCGACCCGGTAATCGCCACCAAGAAGGGCGCGAATATACTCGAGCGCGGGAGTCAAGTTCACTTCATGGCCGAGATGCAAGAGATCTTCGATTTTCCACCGGCCCCGAAGCTGGATCTCTTCGGTAAGCTCGACCCGAACAA
>JAUWNF010000722.1 GCA_030612785.1 Phycisphaerales bacterium | reverse complement strand
ATCATTCCGGTGGGGTTGGGCGAAGTCGACCTGATCGTCGATCTGTACAACCAGGTTTTCACGCCGCCGCGCGACGCGGCCTCGCTCCACCGCCGCATCGACGGGCGCCGCAACGTGCTGCTCTTGATCGCCCAGGTGGAGCAGCGCCCGGTGGGATTCCTGACGGCGTTGGAGTTGAAGCCCGACACCCATTTCGGTTGGCTGTGCGGGGTGTTGCCTGACTTCCGCCGCGCGGGCGTGGCGTCGCAGCTCCTCCAGGCCCATGAGGCCTGGGCTCGGGAGCAGGGCTACGAAATCCTTCGCTTTGAATGCTACAACCGCCATCGGCCCATGCTCCACACCGCCATCAACCACGGCTACAACATCGTCGGCATTCGCTGGGACACCCAGCACCACGACAACCTCGGCATCTTCGAGAAAGACCTCACCGACTAAGCACGCCGAGACCGCTGATCCGCTTTCGGGTTACGGCTCGCCCGGGCGGCTTGTGGCCCTACGGGTGAGGCGGGCGTGGGCAAAGGCGACGTCCTGGGGATACCGGGCGAGGTCGAGCCTGTACAACTCAAGGAAACTCGCCTGGGCGTTTAGGGCCGAGTCGATGGCCTGGGACAGCTTGCCCCCGAATCGACCTCGACTGGCGGAACACAACATCTGAAAGCCAACCGGTGCCACCGCCGAATGCCTCGCGACCTGGGCATACGAATGGAAGCTGGGGGAGGTCTTGGCCGACAGCCAATTGCCCTGGAGCCCGACGCGCCGGAGCGCGCAGTGCCGCACCACGGCGTCCACCACCTCGGCGGGTCGGCCGAACCCCACGGGCTTGGCCAGCGCCACGGTCAGATGCCTGCACGGGAATGCCGCGCGGAAGGCGTCAATGGTTCGCTTCCAGGAATCGATGAGCAACGCGTGGGAATAGCCGACGGCGTGCCATGCGGCGGCATTTCGTTTGTCCGCCAAGTGCATCTCACCGCCGACAGCGGGGCCGGTGACGGCGACGATGGTCACCGCGGGGTGGTCAGCATACTTGGCACCAAACGCGGCGATGAACCGCTCCCACTTGCTCAGATACACGGGGTCCCACGGGACCGGCATGACGAGGGTCCGGCCATAGGTGTCGTGATAGCGGTTGCCGTCGACAAACTCGAAGCGCGCGGCGCCCGCCGCGTAGACCCACTCCGGCGTCCGCGCCCCGGGCAGCACACGCAACATCACCTTCTTGGCGTGCCGGGCCGCGTGGGCGATGACCGGATCGAACAGCGACCAGTCATAAACGCCCTCGGCCGGTTCCACCTCGCTCCAACCGGCGCGAAGAGATAGACCGTCGAGATCGGGGTTCTCCAGATAAGGCCGCAAGAACCGGTAGGGACGGCCTTGGAAACCCAGCGCGTACACCCCGTTGATCGCCGGGGGGTCACATTCCCCCGCCGGGGTCTCCACAGGTTGTGCGACCGCCGAGCCCGGTGGGCTTCCGGAGGCAAGCACCGTCCAGGCGCCGAGGCCGCCCAGGCAAATGAGGCCCAGGCGGAAACCTGAACGAAGCGCGCGGCCCGCAATCCCAGGTCCACAGTTCATCAGCGGTCCTCCACCGGGTCTCCGGCATTCAGGGGCCAGGTAGCCACCTGGTCGCCCGCGTGGCGGCGGCACATCGAAATC
>JAUWNF010000113.1 GCA_030612785.1 Phycisphaerales bacterium | reverse complement strand
AGATTTCGTTATCCTCCAGCTTGATCAGTCGGATGCGGGCGATGTGGTCTTCGTCGGAGTTGTCGGTGAAATGCAGCCTAGCGGGCGTATCGCGGGCGCAGGCGCGATCGATCATGTCGCGCACGACGGACGAAGCCTGAGCGGTCCTAGTACCCATGAAGTAAGGTGTCCGACCTACCCGGTTGCTGGTACGGTTCTTTCGTCGGAAACTACGGAGGCAGACTTGACGCGGCACTGCGCCAAGATCCCATAACCGCCGATACCGTCGGGGGGGCTACGCGGGGGTGGCGCTATCCTCGGTGGGCTTGAGCCGGTAGGCGCCCGTCAGGGCCACCAGGGAGCCCGGGAGCGACCATCCCAGATGGATCAGGCGGACGGCCATCGCCATGCAGAGAATCTGGGACAAGGTACCGTGTGAGCCGAGCATGAACTTCCGATAAACCGCTTCAGAGGTGCCCAACCCTTGAGGGGAGATGGGAATGGCGGCGACGACGACTCCGCTTCCGATGCAGGCGTAATAGTCGAATACTTTAGATTCCTCGAACTTCATCTGCAGGGCGTAGGCCGCCAGAACGAAGCTGGACAGGGCGAAGAACTGCAGCACCAACGTGCAGAGCGCCGCCCCCCCCAAACAGGGGATGTGCTTCAATAACCGACGGGTGGTGGCGTCCACGCGGCGAATCTGCTGCTCCAGCGGCAGACGCGAGACCAATCCACCCGTACGCAATCGCCCACGCACCCGCTCGGAGAAGAAGAGCCCCACGAAGATAATCCCCACAGCGATACCGGCGTTAATCACGTGCCCCAGGTTGCGGAGTAGCGGATCCTGGGCCCCGATTTCTATGGCGATGCCGACCATGGCCAGCAACACGCTAAGGCCGATGATCCGGTCCAGCAGAATGGTGGTCACGGCCTCAGTCTTGCGGGGGGTGTGGCGCGCGACGTGATAGGCCTTGAAAACGTCTCCGGCCGTGCTGCCGATGGGAGTCGCCCAGTTCAGGAAGTTGCCGGCGAAACAGAGCTTGAGGGCCTCCCAATAGGAGATGCTGATCTCCTGGGCCCGGAACATAAGCCGGAAGCGCAGCGATTGGAAGAAGGTGACCGGGGCGAAGACCGCCACGGCAAGCAGCAGAATCGACTTACGGCTTTGTCTCCATGCCGTGCGCAATCCGTAAGTGATCTGGGGTTCTCCTTTTTCGTCCCTGGCGATGTTGGCCAGGGGCAGCGTTTCCTGCCGGCCGTCGGGGTGCCGCACCTCGACGGTGTCCCTCCCGTCGTTGATTTCCAGGACGCGCACCCGTTGCCCGCCCTCGAGAGCAACGTAGTCGTGCCAGGTGACGCCCTGGACCACATAGACCAAAGCGACCGCGCAGACCACGATGCGCAAGACCATGAAAAGTCGTTTTCGTGCCGCCTTACTCAATGGTACCGTCCGTGGTGCCGCGTTTTTCGGACCGTCAGACCCACATTCTGACACGAACTAGTATCGGGAATTACCGGACCTGACAAGAGCAACTCTCCGGCCCACTCTGTCGGCGGTCCGTTCCACCTCCACAGAGGACCGCTCCTGTGGGGCTCCGTCCCCAACCCTGAGATGTTCCGCGTCACGCCGGCGCATTGACGTTACGCGTTTGGTAACGATGATTACAGGCAGCTTTCCCCCGGGAGCGTGTCCCGGCGCACCGGGACTCAGACGGCAGGTTCACAAGCCTGTCCCACAGCAAGGAGCAAAGCAGATGGGCGGTGCAGGATCGAGCGGTCAGGCGGACGACATCGCGGCGGTCGAGCAGTTGGCTGAATCGTACAATCGCATCTGCGCCGAGATGCACAAAGTGATCGTCGGACAGGAGCGGGTCATCGAGGAGCTGCTGATCGCCTTCCTTTGCCGGGGACATTGTATCCTGGAAGGCGTGCCGGGGTTGGCCAAGACTCTGATGATCAGCACGCTGGCGCGCACCCTGTCGCTGAGCTGCTCGCGCATTCAATTCACCCCGGACCTGATGCCCTCGGACATCACCGGAACCGAGGTCATCGAGGAAGACAAGAGCACGGGCACGAGGCAGCTCCGCTTCGTGAAGGGACCGGTGTTCGCCAACGTCATTCTGGCGGACGAAATCAACCGCACCCCGCCCAAGACGCAGTCGGCGCTGCTGGAAGCCATGCAAGAACATCAAGTGACCGCCGCCGGCTTCACTCACAAGCTGCCCACGCCGTTCTTCGTGCTCGCGACCCAGAACCCCATCGAGCAGGAGGGCACCTACCCATTGCCCGAAGCCCAATTGGATCGGTTCATGTTCAAGGTGCTGGTGGACTACCCCTCGGAGGACGAGGAGTACGAGATCGTGCGCGTGACCACCGCGCCGCAGGTGGACGAGGTTGCCCGGACCATGGGCGCCAGGGAGATCGTTCGCCTGCAGGACATCGTCCGCCGTGTGCCCTGCGCCGACCACGTCTTGCGCTACGCGATGAAGTTCGCCCGCTGGACGCGCGGCGCCGGAGGCGAGGTTCCGCAGTTTGTCTCCGATTATGTGGTCTGGGGCGCCGGTCCGCGCGCGTCCCAGAACCTCGTACTGGCTGGGAAAGCCCGGGCGGTTCTGCGCGGGCGGTTCTGTGTCTCCACCGAGGACATCCGCGCCGTGGCCCATCCGGTCTTGCGCCACCGAATCATCACCAACTTCAACGCCGAGGCTGACGGGATCAGGTCCAAAGACATTGTCGAACGGCTGGTCCGCGAAATCCCGGCCGACGACGCCGACGGTATCGATCCGGCAACCGCCAAACGAGTCTTCGTGGAAGAGAGCACTCAGCACTAACCTAAAGGGCTTAGCGTGGAAGCATCGGTTGACTACAAACGGTACCTGGACCCGGCGGTGCTGGCCAAGATCAGCGGGCTCGAGCTGCGCGCGCGGATGCTGGTCGAGGGCTATTTCAGCGGGATGCATCGCAGTCCCTATTGCGGCGCCTCGGTCGAGTTCGCCGACTACCGGCAGTACGTGCAAGGCGACGACTTCCGACACATCGATTGGAAGGTCTATGCTCGAACGGACAAGCATTACATCAAGGAGTACGAGCAGGAGACCAACCTCACCTGCCTGTTGGTGGTGGACTGCAGCGGCTCGATGAGCTACCGCTCGGAAGCGGCCCCGATGAGCAAGCACGAGTACGCCACGTCGATTGCCGCCGCCCTGGCATATCTGGCCCTACGGCAGCAGGACGCGGTGGGGCTGGCCTTGTTCGACGAGCGCGTCACCGGGTATATTCGCCCGTCCAATCATCCCGCCCACTGGAAGACCGTGATCCATGAATTGGTCGGCGCCACCGGTCCGGGAAAGACCTCCATCCGCTCAGTGCTCGACGACGTTGCCGAGCGCTTGGGAGAACGATCCATGGTGGTGGTGATCAGCGATCTCTTCGACGACGCCGCGGATATCCTGACGGGCTTACAGCACTTGTGCTACCGGCGCAACGAGGTTCTGGTCTTTAATGTCTGGGATCCGGCGGAATTAACTCTTCCGTTCACCGGCCCCACGCGCTTCAGGGGCCTGGAGGGCCGGGATACGCTATTGACCGAACCTCGCCTGTTGCGCCGACGGTACCTGGCGGAGATTGAGGGCTTCGTCTCCGAGTTGCGGCGCGGATGCCGGGAGATGAAAGTCGATTACGAATTGTTCAACACGGCCGGCGCGCTGGACACGGCCATCAGCGCCTATCTCGCCACCCGCAATGCCAGCATTCGGCATCGAGCGTCGCGCGTGCTGGGGGGAAGTTGAGGAGGCAGCGTGGTGCGCGAGCCGTAGAGAGTCCCGGCCCTCATCGCACTTTGGCTACCGAGCCCAGGACCACGTAATCCAGCCCGAGGATCTTGCCCATCTTGCTCGGCGACGCGGCGATCTGTGCGGCGGTCAGGTCGCGCTCCTCCAGCAGTTTATCGAGTTGCTGGCGCTCGATGACGTCGAACTTGCCGGTGTTGATCAATCCTCAGTACGCCTTGGCGAAGACCACGCGCCGCTTGCTCGGCCGCCCGCTGATGATGCAGGTGCCCGCTTCCTCTTTCCTGTCGAAGGGAATGCAGCGGATGGTAACGTTAAGGTCCTTCTTGAGCACGTCCTCGACTTCCACATCGCCGCTCCAGTGACTCAGAGCAAAGCCCCCGTGAATCTCCGGCTTCTCGCGGTTGGCGGGGGTAAAGTAGTCGTAGAACTCGTCCTTCGAATCGATACGCCGGGTATGCTCCTCGTGAAACGCCCGAGCGCGCTCATACAAAACCTGTTGAATGTCCTCGAGTTCCCGGACGATGGTGGCAACGAACTCGGTTCGGGGGATGCTCCGGCGTTCCTTGTGGCTGCGGTCGCGGCGGCCGACGAACACCGAATCGGAGGCGATGTCCCGCGGCCCGATTTCCAGGCGGAGAGGAATCCCCTTTTTGATCCAACTCCAGACCTTCTCCCCGCCACGGAGTTCGCGCGTATCCAGCTCGACCCGCACCGGTCGACCGGCATATTGAACCGCCCGCCGTTCCTCGGCCAGCTTCGTGCAATACTCCAGGACCTGACTGCGGGCCTCGTCCGCGTGAATGACCGGAAGAATGACCACATGGGCCGGGGCGAGGCGCGGCGGCAGCAGCAAACCGTCATCGTCGCCGTGCGTCATGACCAGCGCCCCCACCAGCCGAGTCGAAACGCCCCACGAAGTTGTCCAGGCATATTCCTGTTGACCGTCCGCCCCCAGGAACTTGATCTCCGACGCCCGCGCGAAATTCTGACCCAGAAAGTGCGACGTGCCCGCCTGCAAGGCTTTGCGATCCTGCATCATCGCTTCGATGCAGTAGGTGTCCACCGCACCGGGAAACCGCTCTCTTTCGCTCTTCTCGCCGGTGAGCACCGGCATGGCCATGTCGTTCTCCGCGAAGTCGGCGTAGACCTCGAGCATGCGCATGGTCTCTTCACGGGCCTCCGCCTCGGTCGCGTGGACGGTGTGCCCTTCCTGCCAGAGGAACTCCGTCGTGCGCAGGAACAATCGCGGGCGCATCTCCCAGCGTACCACGTTGGCCCACTGGTTGATCAGCAACGGCAGGTCGCGATACGACTGGATCCACTTGGCAAACATGGCCCCGATGATGGTTTCCGAAGTCGGGCGCACGACCAGCGGCTCCTCCAGCGGCGCCGTGGGCACCAGCCTGCCGTCCGCCTTGGCCTCCAACCGGTGATGCGTAACCACCGCGCACTCTTTGGCGAACCCCTCGACGTGTGCCGCCTCCTTCTCCAGGAAACTTAAGGGTATGAACAACGGGAAGTAGGCGTTGCGATGTCCCGTCGCCTTGAACACGTCGTCGAGCGTCCGCTGGATGTTCTCCCACAGGGCGTAGCCCCACGGTTTAATGACCATGCAACCGCGAACCGGCGACGGCTCCGCCAGGTCGGCCTGGCGCACGACCTGCTGGTACCACTCCGGATAATCCTCGGCCCGGGTCGGGGTTATCGCCGTCTTGGGTTGCTTCGCCATTTACTCATCCTTATCAGTGCGGTTTCTCAGCGCCGTCACGTGTCGACCAAGCCTTCCTTATCATAGCGACCAGCGCTCCGTGCAAGTGCAGGTCCTTTCAGAACCGCAGGCCGACCGTTCGCCACGGTTCCGACACGCAATCGGTAAAGGTGGGTTTATATGGCCTGGGTGGGGTCGTCGTCCACCGCAGGACGCGGGGAATGTGGGCGGACGATCAGTCTTCCGGTTGCCACCGGCGCATGGTCACCGAGGCCGGCACCTAGCTCAAGCCGCCAAGCCCCGCACGGAAGACGCTCCCCATTGTAGCGTCACCCCTTGTGGGTGACGCAAAACCTGTGCGCCGCCCACGAGGGGCAACGCTACAGGCAGAAGTCGCCAGGCCTCGAATAGTGACATAAGGCCTTGTTGTGCAAAGAGTTACCGGCGGGGTGGGGCGCGTGTTACCCGTGTGGAGCAAACGGGCGGGCAAAGCCCACGGGTAAGCTCCTCCCCGGCGCGCCGGGGCTCCGTTTACCCGTGCCACACAACGTTAAACATGTACCCCACAAGGGGTGACGCTACACCGTTCAGAGTTGTATGATCACCCTCGCAGTGTGGCGGCGGGCGTACCGAGCCGACTGTGGGTTTCGCGGGCCGGATCATTACGGGGGTAGACTCATGGACATAATCGAGGTTATCAGGAAGCGACGTAGCGTGCGCTCGTACGCCGACAAACCGGTGGAGCGCGACAAGATCGAGCGGTTGCTGGAAGCGGCCCGTTTGGCCCCGTCCGCCAGCAACCGCCAGGAATGGCGCTTTGTGGTCGTCACCGAACCTCAACGACGCGCGGCACTTGCCAAAGCCGCGTGCCGTCAGCAGTTCGTCGCCCAGGCGCCGGTGGTCATTGCCGCCTGTGCCGAAACCGACGGACACGTCATGCGCTGCGGGCAGCAGTCCTACCCCATAGACGTAGCCATCGCCATCGATCACCTGACGCTCCAGGCGGTGGCTGAGGGACTGGGTACCTGTTGGATCGGTGCCTTCCACGAGGACCAGGCCAAGGAAATCCTGGGCATTCCCGCGGAGATTCGCGTGGTCGAGTTGCTCACCGTGGGTTACGCGGCTGGACCGCCGAGCCCGCTATCCCGCCTACCGCTCGACAGCATCGTTCGCTGGGAGACCTGGTAGCCCGACGGAATGAGGGTGGGGGAGGAACGAAATGAGAGATGATCCCGTCAATGAAAGATGGAAGCGACTGGTGGCACTCACCACCCAGTTCCTAAAGCAGGAATCGCCGGCAGATCGCGACCGACGTATGAAAACTGCTATGGCGAAGGCCCGAGGTCGCTACGGCAACTGGCGAGCGGTAGTCTCGATGACTCACGGGATTATCGCTCTTCGTCGACAGGCGAACTCACGCGGCGCAGCGCCGGGGGACGCGGAGGAATAAACTATGGAGCAACCGCTTGTAGACCTCATTCGCAACGTGAGCCAAGCACTGGATCGCAACGGCGTGCAGTACGCCATCACCGGTTCGGTGGCCAGCAGCGTACACGGCGAACCGGTCGCTAGCGCCGACGTGGACTACATCGTTGAGATGAATGCCGATCAAGCCCGATCCGTTTGCCGGTCTCTGCAGCGTGATTACTACGCATCTGAAGAGGGGTTTCTGGAGGCCGTCCAACGGTGCGGCATGACCAACGTCGTTGACGCCGGTTCGGGGCTCTCAGCCGACATCAGCGTCTCGTCCATGACCGATTACCTCCGTTTGGTGTTTACCCGAAAGGTGGCCCATCGCCTGGAGCCTGACGAGTTCACGGTGTGGCTGGTGTCGCCCGAAGACATTGTCCTGATGAAGTTGCTCTGGCGGAAGGACAGCCGCTCGGCCAAGCAGTGGCAGGGCGCCCTGGGCGTCTTGCGGGTCCAGGGTGGGAGCTTGGACTGGGAGTACCTTCGCGAACAGGCGAAGTCGCTGGGAATCAAGGACGATCTTGACGCCCTGCGGGATGAGGCAGGGATCTAAGCGGACCGGCAGCACCTGCAAACTAATGACTGAAGAAGGATCCAAAATGCCCCTTGAGAACAGGTTATGTTCCTGGTTGCAAGACCATGACGGCCGATTGGGTCGGTTTGCTGACCCGATTCCGCTGAGCATCGTGGCTGCGGAAGTACAAGCCCCGGAAGAAGACGTTCGTGCTGCAATCGTGCACGCTCGACCACCGCTCACGCACATATGGCCGCATACCTATAGGAAGAGGACACGCCGCAGTAAACCGTACTGTCTGAGGATCAACGGGCCGAATAGTGTGGGCTTAGATTGGGAGGATTCAGTAGTCGGAGCGGCTGAAGCTGAGTTCCGCCGGCGCGGCTACACCACAGCCCGAGAAGTTGGAACGCGGGAACACGTCGAGTTGCTCAAGCGGAATCCGGACCTGACCGTGCTCCGCCGCGATCAGAACCAACGTGATCTGATGGTCTGTCGAAAAGACGGCGACGAAGTCGACTTTTGGATCGTCGAAGCAAAAGGCAAGGAAGCTGGAGGGTTTGACCTCTACTGCTTCGCCGAGGCCCTCGGTCAACTGTTCGAGGTTCCGGCCGACCTACTGTCCAGGCTTCTCGGTTCCGAACGAGGCCCAGGGCATGGTCTGTGCCACCGAATCGCGCAGGAGTTACTCGAGGCCTGGGAACCACAGGGACTAAGAATCCGGATCACGCTTGCGGTTCTCGTACCATTTTGGGCACCAGATGTAGTCTGGTCAGATAAGCCCGTTCCGCGTGAAGACACCTACTACATCAGAGCGGTAGATGCAGTCACAACATGGTTGGAGACCGGTGATTCGGGTGTCCGGAACGCTCGCACCAAAGGACGCAAGCGCTTCGGAAGGGTTCTAGAACACCTGCAGAAGACGTACCATCTACAAGAGCTCACGCGTCTGGACGGAACCTTGCGGTACGCAACGCTTGTCGCGACTACTGACTCCGCAGGAAAGTTCTCGCTGGTGCAACTCCCCTTGGAAGGTTCCCACACTGCGCAGGAAAGTGGTGGCCAAGCGCGTTAGGCATATCTCGAACGCCAAGTTAGGCAACGCCGTAGCCGACGGCAACGTCAACTGGCTGACGGTTGTGGCCGCTGCGCAGAACAACCTCAAGCGCATCGACGTGCATATTCCCCTTGGCCGATTCGTCTGCGTCACCGGCGTCTCCGGAAGTGGGAAGAGTTCGCTGGTCAACGACATCATCCGCGCGCAGCTTGCCCGCGACCTCAACGGGGCCGAGAAGGTCCCCCCCGGTCGGCACGGGCGGATCGACGGCCTCGACCACCTCGCCACAGTCATCGCCATCCCCCAGTCGCCGCTCGGCCGCCCCCCGCGCGCCA
>JAUWNF010000232.1 GCA_030612785.1 Phycisphaerales bacterium | reverse complement strand
ACGGATTCGGCGACGCTAGAGGCGACCGTACCCTTTTGAGGCTGTCGATTTAATCGTCCACGGTGATCCCCAGTGTAGCGTCACCCCTTGTGGGTGACGAGAAACGAGGTTGCGCCGCCCACAAGGGGCGACGCTACAGATTAAATCGACAGCCTGTTCTGGAACCGGGACTAGGCTATGCCGGGGAAGGCCTCGGGCCACTTCGCCAGGGCCTTGTCGATGCGTCGGCGCTCGGCGGCGTCGGCTTGCGGCAGCCAGGCTTCCACGGCGTCGAGCACCGCCCGCAAGTCGGCTCTGATGGTTCGAGCCGCCGGTTTGCCGCTGAGCTCCAGAGCCCGCTGCAAAGCCGCGGGCGGCGTGGTCGAGGCCAAACGACGCAGCACCAGCCCGACCAGGGGGATGGTGTGCCGGAACGCCGTCGGGGACTTGCGGAGCAGCGCAACCAGCGCCGGCCAGTCGGCCGCCAGTTCCGGCTCGGTCGCCTGCGACCAGATTTGCTCGAGCCGCATCCGAATCGTGCGGAACAGGTCGCTGAGCAGGAGCTGCTCGAATTCGTCAGCGTCGGCTTGTTCCACCCTGCGCTCGAGGGTGGCCAGGAGCTCGGCCGCGTCGGAAACGGAGGCGTGGTTGGTGTCGTTGCGCAACGCGGCGACGCGTTCCAAAACCGGCAAGGAACAGTCTGGGAACTCCCGTAGCACGAAATCCTGGAGCGGGGCGTAGGCCGCTTCGGTCCAGTAGTCGGCCACCATGCGCTGCCATTGGCCGCGTTCGAATGGTGGAGGGGGAGCATCGGCCTGGGGACGCACCAGCACCAGAGGGTGACCGCAGATCATCCGCTCAGCCGCCTTGGTGTCACCGATGATGCCCGTCAGCGTGGGCGCCCGCCCGATGGAGAACTTGAGTCCGCACGCGAAGGAGACGTTCTTCCGCAGAGGCCCCGGAATGCCCAGGATGACGGTCTCGACCAGACAGGACGGATCACCCTCGCCGGCAAGGATCAACCGTTGGTTGGTTAGCACGGACTGGAGGATGTAGCTCAACCAGTCAACGCCCACCCGGCTGATGGTGGTGATCGTCTGGTCCGCGCGTCTGGCGGAGTTTCCCGGTAGCTCGACAGTGGGTAACGTCTTTTCGGGTTTCAGTTCGGGCGTATTCAACCCGTGCACCGCTATCGTGCGGAGGACGTTGAACGGGTTGTAAGCGAAGGCGGAGAAGGACTCGCCGTCGAATACGACGGCGCGGGTGTAGACCCGCAGTCCCCCACGCCCCGATTGTTCCTTGCCGGCGGCGCATGACAGGGCGGCACACAACCGCCCGCCGGGGAGTTGGTAAAACGCGACGGCCGTGGCCTGGTCGTCGCTGGCGCACAGCCCGCCGTGCGACGGGCTCTGCTTGGTGATCTCGGTTTTCTCCTGCGCCGACAAACCGGGGCTGGCCGCGATCACGCGGTAACCCTCTCCCATGGGCGTGCGAACCGAGGTGAAGATCGCCTGGTCGCAGAGCACGGTGACGTTTTCGGCGGGTGCCTCGACCGAGCACGTAGAGGTCATTCCAGACAACTGAGAATCCATTCGAATGGCTCCAGGATGCCGCGCGGGGCGGCGTGCAGGGGAACCGGCACGACGTTACCTTCATCATCGGTGCCGAAACCCAAGGACCCGATGATGCTGGCCGCGAAATACTGCACGTTGGCGAAGCGGCTTTCGCAAATGTTCCACACCCGGTTGAGGTTGGTTTCGGCGAACACCCGCGGATCGTCGAAGCACTGCGGGCAGTAGTCGGCCTTGCACAGCACCACCGCCACGGGGTTACAAATCTTCTCCCCCCGTTTGCTCGCGAACATCTGGTCGAGGTAGGTCATCAGCTTCAGGCCGAACAGGTCCGGTTGGGCCGCACCCAACGAAGCGGCGGCTGCGTCGATCAGCACTAGGCATCCGGCGGTCTTGCCGAGCAGGTTCTGGATGACCGCGTGGGTTGTGGGGGCTTCGACTTCGGCCGCCAGCGCCTCGCCGGCCATATCCGGCATCACCAGGTCGAACCAGCGAGCGTTCTTCCTCCGGCGCGCCACCTGATAATACGCCCAGTGCCACTGATCGGCTTCACTGGGCGTCTTGGGTGGGAACATGCGGCTTTGCAGGTGTCCGACCACCATTTGCTGTAGGTTGATCGAGTAAGCGCCCTTGGGAACGGCCTCAAAGTCGCCCGCCCGCTTGGAGAGCATGTCCAGCAGGAAGCCCAGATAAACGGTCTTGCCCACGTTGCTGTCGCCGACCACGCTGATGATGCACGGCTCGCGATTCTGGCGAATGGCGTCGTGGATCAGCGCCATCGGAGCGTAGCAGTGTGCACAGAGCACGGCCTCGCCGGGGTTCTCGTGCTCGCAGATCAGACAGTAGGCCGGGTCGATTGCCGTTTCAGTTGCCGTGGTCACGTCGTGTTTCTCCCCCGAGAGCCCGGTCTACGACGCGGGCAGGTCCAGAGCACAGCGGAATCCGGTGTTGTGCGTGCGCCCCATGGCGATCTGACCGGTTCGAAACAGGCTGGTGGCCTGGGGTTCGAAGTAGGTGTCAAACGCGCCGCCACGGACGCTGCGCATAGGCATTTCCCCCAGCACCGGGCGTCCCTCGGAATCGCCGATCTCGAACTGTGAGGCGGTCCATTCCCAAACATTGCCGATCAGTTGCAGCACTCCGTTGGGTGCGGCCCCCTCGCGGTAGACATCCACGGCCACGGTCGAGCCCACGCGCGAGGCCCAGATGTTGCAGCGCGTCTGGTCCATGGCATCTCCCCAGGGCAGCCGGCGTAAAATGTTGGCTTCACTCTTGAGGTGCCAACTTGCCGACATTTGCCACTCCGCTTCGGTGGGCAGGCGCTGGCCGATCCAACGGGCAAAGGCGTCCGCCTCGTACCAACTGATTCCGACCACCGGATGGGCGCCCAAGCGCTGATCGTGCCGCCCGTTCCGCCAGAAGCGCGGGGCGGCGTGTCCGGTCAGGTCCTGAAACTCGATCAGGTGAGGCCAGATGTCCTTCGGCCAAAGATCCAAATCCTCGTAGCAGTTCGCGTTGACGAAGTGTTGGAAACGGGCGTTGCTCACTGCATAAATGTCGAGCAGAAACGGCTCGACGTGTACGTCCATCTCTGCGGCCCCCACGTGGTCGTCAAGTGAACTAGGCAGCGAGACGATGCCCTCGGGCACGAGAGCCAGTTGCGCATCCAGCTTCTCTCCCGCGACGCGTGTAATTGCGTCTCCCCCGGGGTGCGTGCGCCACTTTTCGGCGGTCTTGACGATCAGGGCGTAGCGTTCCTGCTGCCAGAGTTGTTTGAGCGGGTCGGAGTCCAGCGGTTGCTGCACTGCGGGCACGAAGTCGCTCTCTGCCGGAGCGTGTCGCGCCGACGCGGGCGGAGTCTCCGCTACGACCGTTCCCCCGCCGAGCTGTTTACGGAAAAACCGTTTCAGCGCCATACCATCGTCCTCATCCCATACCAGTCACTTCGCGCGCCCGTTACAGTCCGCCCATGGCCCGCCGTTTGGCATCGCGGCGCAACTTGCGCATCTGGTCCGCAGCCGAGTCCGGCGGCTCCACCGGTGACGCCGGAGGTTCGACCGCCTCGCCCGGGGCCGCCGCGCTTTCTTCGGGTGCGGCAGACGCCGGCTCGACCGTGTGCGAAACAGCCGTTTCTTTCACGGCCGCTTCGGGAAGGGCATCCAGCCGCTTCATCAATTCCTCCCGTTGCAGTGCCACCTCCTGGCGTTCCCGACCCAACTGGGTCTGCAAGGTCGCCAAGCTTTGCCGGATGGCCTCGGTTTCTTGGAGCTTGGCGTCCATTTTCCGCCGGGCCGACTCCACGTCGGCTTCGCGGGCCTGCAACTCCTTCGCCTGCGGAGCCAGCGAAGCCTCCACCCGGTCTAACTCCGCCTGCTGCTCCTGCAGGGATTGCTCGTGGGCCGTCAGTGTGCTCCGTTCCTGGGCCAGTTCGGTGGAGTGCGTCTCCAGTTCCTCGCGTCGGGCGGTCAGGGAGGTCTCCGCGTTCGCTTGGGAGGCCTCGCGTGCCAGCAGGGATTGCTCCAGAGCCTCAAGCTCCTGTTGATGTTGGGCGAGTTGGGCCTTCTCGGCTTCCAACGCGGACCGCTTGCGTGCCAACTCATCCTGCCGTTTTCCGAAGCGCTCGGCCCGCGTATGAAGCAACTCCTGCACCCGCCTGATCGACGCCAGCGCGTCGTCTCCCAACTGCTGCAACTCGGGGGCGGCGAGTTGGGGAGGCTGGGATGGTCCCGCTTCGGCAGGTGCGGTCATGGGCGCGCTTCCTTGACGACATCGGCACGCCGGGGTGGCATCTTGGGACCATAGCCGGCTTGCGGACCACCCCCGTTCGGGCGCACCGATGCGTCCAGCCTTTCTGAGTCTACGATAGACTTCGGTGAGAACTGGGCACAACTTTCAGTCGTCGTGCGTGCCGGTTCGATAACCAAACATCCTGGTGCGGCTACCGCCGGTGAAAAGTCCGATACCCCCGGGACAACAGCTTTTCACCACGGCCACCGGCATGTTCGGGATTTAAATTGTAAATATAGGGTAACCGTGCGTTGTGTCCCGGCGCGCGCCGCCACCGCCGCCCCTGGTCTGGCGGCCCCATAATCGTCAAGGGACAACGGCGGCCCGACGTTCCATGGCGAGCACGCGCGCTGCGGACGGCGAAGTGTGGGGACCACGATGGCGCGGCAGTCTCACTCACAGCAGCAGACTTCTGACGGGTCCAAGTCCGATCCCGTGCCCGCTGGGGATCCAGCCCTTCCGCTCGATGATCGGGAACTCATCGAGGCGCTGGCGGAGGCGGATGCAAAGCTTCAAGCCGTCTGCGCGGCGCTCTCGGAATCCGCCGACAACGTGGTGCGTTGGGAAGCCCTGCTGACCGCCACGACGGAAAAACTCGACCGTAAACATACCGACCTTCAGCGCGAAGCACGCGATCGGGCCCAGGCTCAGTCAGAACTGGAGGCCGGGCAACACGAGCTCCAAGCCGCCCAAGATGATCTCCAGAAGAGACTCGACGAGATAACGCGGCGCGCCGACGAACTTTGTCTGGTGGAGGAGCGGCTCGACGCACAGATCGAAGACCTTGACGGCCGACGGCACCAACTCGACGAACGCGATGCGGTCCTTCAGGAACGTGACGAGCAACTGGAAGCTCAACGCCAAGAGGTCGCTCGGTCCACGGGAGAGGTTGAGCAGCGCGAAAAGGCTCTGGCGGAGCAACGTGCCAAAGTAGAAGCCAGCGCCGGCGAACTCCAACGGCGGGAAGCTGAATCAGCCAGGCGCTCGAAAGAAACCGAAAGCGCCCGCGCGCAGGCTCGGGAACACGAGCAGGATCTCGCACAGCGCGCCCGCGAACTTGACGCGCGCCAACGTACCCTCAAAGCAGATGAGACGGAGCTAGCCGGCCTGCGCGACAGGCTTGAAGCGAAACAGCGAGACGCCCAACAAAGCCTCGAAGATCGCCAGGTGGAGCTTGACGCTCGGGTGCGTGAGTTGACCGCACTTGAAGAGCGCCTGCAAGCCGAGCGTGACCAGGTGGAGACCGAGCGCTCCGAGTCCGCTGCGCGCCGTGCCCAGCAAGACGCCGCGCTCGCCGAGCGGCGCAAGGCCCTCGCCGAAGCACAAGCTGAGTTGCATGATAGGAAGCAAGAACTAACCACCAAAGAGGCCCGCCTTACCGAAATCGCTCAGCAGTGGGAGAGCCGGGAGCAGTCAATCGCTCAGGGTGCACTCGATGAGAAAGCCGCCGCGGGGGAATTCGAGCGACAGACGGCCGATCTCACGGAGCGCACCCGCAAACTTGACGCGCGCCAACGTACCCTCAAAGCAGATGAGACGGAGCTAGCCGGCCTGCGCGACAGGCTTGAAGCGAAACA
>JAUWNF010000328.1 GCA_030612785.1 Phycisphaerales bacterium | reverse complement strand
GGGGGGGGGTCCGGGGGGGCGGGGGGCGCCTCCGTCGCCGAGTCACACTACGGGAGTTCCACGATGAAGCGCAATCACCGGGTGATTGGTTTCACCCTGATCGAATTGTTGGTCGTGGTGGGGATCATGGCGTTGCTGCTGGCGATTCTCTTGCCCGCCTTGGGTAAAGCGCGGAAACAGGCGCAGCGGGCGGTGTGTGGTAGCAACCTTCGGCAGTTAGGGATCGCCCACTACACCTATGCCAGCGATAACAACGGGCAACTGGCCCCCAAGGGTTTTTCCCCCAGCGGCGCGGCCCCGTTGTGGTATTGGGCCGAGAGAGACGGTGGGGCGTTCGCCCCCTACTGGGCGGGTCACAAGAGCCTCGGAGAAAAGCTGCTCGTATGCCCCTCGGATATGGATCCCTACCCCGCCGAGAAGTCTCCCTGTCTTCCCGGTGACATCCACGGCCCGATGACGAGCTACGGGTTAAACGGTTGGATGAAAAAGCGCGAGCCCGGTTCGCGAGATTACGTTTCCTGGGGCCCGGCCGGTAATCCGTTGAGGAGGATCAAGTGCCCCTCACGCACGATGCTAATGAGCGAAATCTGGCGCTGGAGCGCCATCATGGACCGCATAGCGGTCGGGACCGGAACCTGGGACGCGCACTACGATGCGCATCCTGAACAGCCCGACAGGTATCCGGGCAACCTGGAGTGGGACAACAACGAAAGGCATGGCGGAATCCTCAATGTGCTGTGTACGGATGGCCACGTGTACGCCCGTAATAAGGATGAGGGGTACCCGTCTGCCGAGGATGATCCGATGTTCTGGGGGCCCAATTACAAGAGTAATAATAATCCGCCAGGAGGTTCGTAGCGACATGGTAAGCCTCAGCCATAAGCATTAATATCCGCTGCACGAGGGGCTTCGATGAGGACGTCGACCTCACCGACTTCTCCACTTTTCAGTCCAACCTGAACGGTCCGGGTAACTGAGCTTTTCTCTCCTTGGCCGGTGGCGGGACTTGTTCCCGTCACCGGTCGCGGTTGTTCTGGAGCTATCCTTGTGTAACAAGTGCTTCCTTCTTCGGACCGGACACGAAAGATTGTGGTATTATTACAGTGTCCAATCGACAAACCAGACGGTCTGGTCAGGTATCGTGCCCAAAGGAGGTGTGGCATGAAGCGTTCGTCCAGAGTGGTTCGGTGGATGCTTATCATCGGAGCATCCGGGGTGTTGCCGGCAGCTATCATGCGCTGCGACAAGGCGGCCCTGAATCTACAGCGGGGCTTGTTCTATGGTCTCGGGGAGAGTCTGAGCGAGCTGATGCTCGACCAGGTCGACCTGAGCGCCTGGGCTCGCCAAGACGAGTAACGCTGTAGAGCATCAGTGGAGCGTGTTTGGCAGGTGACGATACGGTTCTTTCGGAGGAAGGGGCCGCAAAGGGGAGTGTGTATGCCCGGTGTTGAATAGCCCTCTCCCGCCAGACATCACGTTTCCCGTCTGAACAGCACTGGTGGGCAAGCCACCAGTGGCACCCGATGCAAGTGTCAAAGGACACCCGCCCCCCTACTAATCCGTGTGGATCGTCTCTCCTTGCTTGTCGAGGTCGAACTTGCGGATGGCCATCTCGCGAATCTTGAACTTCTGCACCTTGCCGGTGACCGTCATGGGGAACTCATCGACGATAAGCCAATAGCGTGGAATCTTGAAGTGCGCAATCTGGCCCTTGCACAGAGTCCTGAATTCGTCGTCCGAGGGTGTCGGGGCTCCGGGTTCGGCGTGCAGCTTCACGCAGGCGAGCAACTCCTCGCCGTACTTCTCGTCCGGCACACCAACTACGTGGGCGTCGGCGATGACGTCCAGCGTGTGGAGGAACTCCTCGATTTCGCGGGGGAACAGGTTTTCACCGCCGCGAATGACCATCTCCTTGATGCGTCCGGTGATGCGGACGTAACCGTTCTCGTCCATCGTGCCCAGGTCACCGGAGTGGAGCCAGCCGGCTTCGTCGATCGCCTCGGCTGTCTCCTTGGGCATGTTGTCGTAACCACGCATGACCATGTATCCCCGGAAACAGATTTCCCCCGCCGTGCCGTGGGGAGCGGTCTTGCCCGTAACCGGGTCGACGATCTTGATTTCCTGGTGGGGCAGGACCCGGCCCACGGTGCCCACGCGACGTTCGAGCGAGTCATCCGGGCGAGTGAGGGTAGTCAAAGGTGAGGCTTCGGTCTGCCCGTAGCCGATGAGGATATCCTTTTGGTTCATCCGATCGATGACCTTGCGCATCACCTCGATGGGGCAAGGGGCGCCGGCCATCACGCCGGTTCGCAGGGTGGAAAGATCGAAGCTGTCGAATTCGGGATGATCGAGTTCGGCAATGAACATCGTGGGCACGCCGTGCAGGACGGTGCACTTCTCCTCCTGGACGGCTTTTAGAACGGCGCCGGGCTCGAAAGAAGGACAGGGAATAACGATAGCGGCCCCGTGGGTCATCGCGCCCAGATTGCTGATGACCATGCCGAAGCAATGGTAGAACGGCACGGGTACACAGACGCGGTCCTTCTCGGTAAGCTGCATGACGCGCCCGACCCAGTAGGCGTTGTTGACCAGGTTGTTATGCGTGAGCATCACGCCCTTGGGGAAGCCGGTGGTGCCCGAGGTGTACTGAATGTTGATGACGTCGTCGATGTCGAGTTCCGCCCGTCTTTCCGCAAGCTTTTCGGTTGGGAACACGTCACCCAGCTCGGCGAAAGCGCGGCGGGTGAACATGCCCGGATGCTGCTCTCGGCCAATGAAGATGACGCTCTTGAGGTGGGAGAAGCGCCAGGAATCGATCCGGCCCGGCTCGGCATCCAGCGCCTCCGGACAGACCTTGTAGAACATGTCCAGGTAGTTGGAGCTCTTGAACGACTCGATCAGCAGGAGAACTTTCGAGCGGGATTCCTTCAGGACGTATTCGACCTCGTGGGTCCGGTAGGCCGGGTTGACGTTTACCAGCACCGCGCCGATCATGGCCGTCGCGTACTGGGCGACGACCCATTCGTAGTTGTTGACCGACCAGATAGCCACACGGTCGCCGCGCTCGATCCCGAGCCTCATGAACGACTTGGCCGCCCGGTAGACCACCTCGCGAAACTGCTGGTAGGTAAAGCGTTGGTTCTGCGGGATCGAGACCACAGCCTCCACGTTCGGGTAGGTGTCGGCGATGCGGTCCAGGCATTGTCCAATCGTCTCCCCTAGGAGAGCGATGTCCGATCCGAGGTGTCGATAGCTAAGCCCGGTCATGGTTGTCCTCTGAGTTCAGGGCACGGTGCGCCGCGGGTTATCAGAACCGCGCTCGTTAGGAAGCGGTCGCCCCCCGGCTGTTATCCCTTGCGTCTCCGCTCCCTTACGGTCGCGGTTCGGTTCCGGGTGTGACAGAGCACTACGCCCCGGTTGAAGCGGAGCCGTTGACGAGTCCTCGATCGATCTCATGGCAAGCGCCATGCCCGAACTCTCGGCTCACGATGGCGCGGACGACGCATCGTGGCGCAGACCATGTCCGCCCAAGAGTGTGTTACAGTGGGGCTGGCATGATCGTTTTTGCCCGCGGACATCAAATGACCTGAATACGGCCGTCGCGAAGGGCCGATATTCTCCACGTGAAGGTGACTGAGGCCCCGCCCGGCGAGCGATCCGCTAAACGCCGAGGGGTGGAGCGGAGGGTAGTGTTTGCGCCCGCCGCTGAGTCGATGGAGACGCGAGACCCGTTCTTGCAGGGGATCATCATGTACAACGTCCGTGAATACACAGTGCTGCCTACGCTTCCAGAGAACCTTCAGCCCCTCCGGACGCTGGCGATGAATCTGTGGTGGGTCTGGAACACCGAGGCCCAGGAGTTGTTTCGCCGCCTGGATCCCGTTCTCTGGCGGGAGCTGGATCAGAACCCGGTCAAACTGCTGAACACCATCGATCAGAACCGCCTGCGTGAGGCCGCTTCTGATTCCGCGTTTCTCGCGCATCTGGAGCGCGTGATGGACCTGCTGGAGCAGGAGATGAGCTCGAAGACCTGGTTCGAGGATCAGTATCCAGAGCTCACAGGCAAGACGATCGGCTACTTCTCGGCGGAGTTCGGCGTACACGAGTGCGTGCCGCAGTACTCCGGCGGACTGGGCATCCTGGCTGGCGACCATCTGAAATCCGCCAGCGACCTGGGGGTGCCGGTGGTGGGTGTCTCGCTGTTGTATCGCTTTGGGTACTTCCACCAGCACCTGTCCAACGACGGCTGGCAGTTCGAGAAATACCCGCCCCTTGAGGTGCCCCACATGCCGAGCACGCGGTTGCACGGAGACGATGGCCACCCCAGGCAGATCGCCGTGAACAGGGGCGATCATGAGCTGACGGCGCAGATATGGCAGGTGCGGGTGGGGCGCGTGCCGTTGTATCTGCTGGATACCTTCCTGCCGGAGAACACGCGCGAGGACCAGGAGATCACGGGGAAGCTCTACGGCGGCGATCAACGGATGCGCATTCGCCAGGAGATCGTGCTCGGAATCGGCGGAATCCGGGCGCTCGAGGCGCTGGGACGCGTGCCTGACCTGTTCCACATGAACGAAGGGCATTGCGCGTTTTTGGCCCTGGAGCGGATGCGCAAACTCGTTCAGGAAACGGGCCTCTCCTTCGCGGAGGCAAAGGAGGCCGTCGCCGCTTCGACGCTGTTTACCACACACACTCCGGTTCCGGCGGGCATCGACATATTCCCGCCGGGCCTGGTGGAGCAG
>JAUWNF010000177.1 GCA_030612785.1 Phycisphaerales bacterium | reverse complement strand
CGACCGTCTCGGATGCTATGGATGCGAGAGGGGTCTAACCCCGACCATTGATTCGCTGGCTGAGCAGGGTCTGCTCTTCACGGACGCGGTGACCAGCGTACCCATGACTCTGCCGTCGCACGCTACCATTCTGACCGGGCTGTATCCGGCCAATCACGGCATTCGCATCAACGGTCACTATCAATTGGCTCCCCGGCACGTCACCCTCGCCGAAACGCTGAAGTCACACGGTTACCACACCGCGGCGTTCGTCTCCGCCTTCGTTCTTGACCCACAGTTCGGTTTGAGCCAGGGATTTGACACCTACGACTTTCAATCCACCACCAGAGAGCACCAGACCAAGCGACTGGATATCCCGGAGCGTCAGGCCGACGCCGTGACCGACGCGGCCATCACCTGGCTCGACCAGCGCCGGCGGGCCCGGGCAACCGCCCCCTTCTTCCTGTGGGTCCACTATTTCGACCCGCACGATCCCTACGATCCGCCGCCCGAGGTGATGGCCCATGTCCCTGGCGGCTCGCCATACGACGGCGAAATCGCATACGTGGATATGCAGCTCAGGCGGCTGCTGAACGTCATCGACCAACAAGGCCTGCGCGGGCAGACACTGGTGGCCCTGGTCACCGATCATGGCGAGGGCTTGGGCGACCACCAGGAGGTGAGGCATGCCTTCCTGATCTACGGTTCCACCATGCGAGTCGCCTTGATTCTCTCATGCCCCGCCTTGTTCGAGCGGCCTCTCCGCATCGACGATCGGGTCGTCGGGACTATCGATATCTGTCCGACAATCGAAGACCTCTTGGGGATCACGTCCGAGGGGGCGTACGACGGCCAGAGCCTGCTCAAGGTCAAGCACGACCCCGACCGGGTCCTGTACATGGAATCGATCTGGGCCAACTTCACTGCGGGATGGAGCCCGCTTTACGGCCTGCGGCGACATCATGACAAGTACATCCGCGCCCCGGTGGAGAAGTACTTTGACCTGCGTACCGACGCTGAAGAGCGTGTCAATCTGCATGCGTCCTACCCCCCCGAGGCCGAGGACCTGGCTGACCAACTCGTCGAACTCATGGACCACTGGGAGCAGCAAGGTAGCCCCGAGGGAAGCGCCCACGACTTGAGTCCGGAAGACGTCGAACGGCTGGCGGCCTTGGGATACGTCGGCGGCGGCGCCGTTGACGACCTTGAGACATCCTCCGACGATAATCTGCCTGATCCTGAGGCCATGCTACCCTTGTGGCACAGAAAGACGAAAGCCACGCAGTTGACCAGGGCCGGCCAACTCGAGGCGGCCATCGCCATTCTCCGGGGCGTGCTCGACCAATGCGAGACTCTCGTTGACGCTAACCATGAACTCGCCGAGCTCCTCATGCGCACGGGACGTAGCGAAGAGGCCATCGAACTGCTGCGCAAGTTGATCGCCCGCAAACCCCAGTACCGCAGTTTCGAGCTGCTGGCCCGTGCCCTGATCTCGCTGCAACGCTACGAGGAGGCGCAAGCCGCGCTCGATGCCGGTGCAGCTCTGGCTCCTAACAACGGCAAGTTCGCGCTGATTCGCGGCGACATCTTTTTCCAACTCAAGCGGTATCCTGAGGCCCTGGCCCAGTATGAGCAGGCCATCCGTCTGGACAAAGTGCGCCTCGGCGCCACCGCCGGCGAGAAAATCGCCGAGGTGCAAAGGGCCATGAGGCCAACGGGATCAAACTGATCCGGCCACGCGGCCAGACTATTCCACCGGGTCGGCACCTGGCTCAGTGTATGGCTCGTGCGCCTGGTAGGTAGCCAGACGCTTGGCGATTCCTTCGGCTGATTCAGGCGTTCCCGTCGTTCGCGCTAGCTCCAAAGCCTGCCGCGCCGTCTCCACCGCCTCCTCGAACCTTCCCGCCGCCGCGTACGCAGCCGCCAGCGTGTCGAGCAGTTGCGGATTCTCCTCGCCCGCTCGCCGGCAGACTCCCTCGGCCAACTCCACAGCCCGCTGGCCATTGCGAAAGCCGGCATCCGGGCACGTGGCCAGATACCAAGCCAAGTTGTTGGCGAGGCTGATGTTCTTCGTATCGCGGCGCAGCCCTTCACGTAGCACTTCGGCGGCCTCTGCGTAGCTCCCTCGCGACCACATTACTGCCGCCAACGCCGCGCGGACCTTCCCGTCATCAGGTTCAAGCTCCCGCGCGCGCTGGTAGGCCGCGGCGGCCTCGTCCGGACGTCCGAGATGGCTCAGGGTCAGACCCAGGTTCTTGAACGCGGTGGCATAATCGGGCATCTGCTCCGCAACCAGGCGGAAGTGCTGGGCCGCCTCCTCAAAACGCCCAAGTTCACCCAATGACCGGCCCATATTGAAGTGCGTCATCGTCCGATCGGGGCGGAGGGCAATAGCTTCCTCGTACAATCCCACCGCATCCTCAGGACGCCCGCTGTCGCGCAGATGACCCGCGAGGGAGATTCTGTACCCGAAGTTGTCGGGCTCGGCCTCTGTCAGCGAACGAAGGATTTGTTCGCCCTCCTCGGATTGACCAGCCCCGAGCAGGGCCAGCGCCTTCAAATACTCGTTATGGTTCTCGATTCGATCTTTGGGATCCGGCCCCGTCAGCTTGAGGAACTGCTCCACCTCGGTCGCCCCGTCGTCCGTGCGGGGACCCGCGCTGACGTATCCGAGCGATGCCAATCGCTCCACCGCCTCCGCAGTCAGGGCGGGATTCGAAGAGGACGCGCCGCTTCGTTCCGCTGCGTCGTTCAGCAGATCGGTGATCTGATCTCGCATGCTTTTCGCCAGCTCCGGTTGGGCTGCCGCCAGGTTCCACCGCTCGGCGGGATCCTGCTTGATGTTGTACAGCTCGGGCGTGGGAGCGTGGATGTATTTCCAATCTCCCACCCGAAGGCAGCGCAGTTGAGCATACCCCATGGTCAGATGAGAGGTCATGGTCTCTCCGTAGGCGGCCAATCCTAGATCCTGCTTTTCCGCGGCGATCATCGGAAGCAGACTGACTCCCTGGGCGTCGGGCTTGGGGTCGGCCCCCACGAAGTCAAGGATCGTCGGCGCAATGTCCACGGTCCGCGTTTGGGCTTGGACACGTCGACCGGCCGGGAGGCGCCCGGGGCAGTTGAGAATCAACGGCACGTGCATGGTGCTGTCGTACACGAAGTACGTATGCGTGAGCTCGCCGTGCTGACCGCGACCCTCGCCGTGGTCGCCCACCACCACCACCAGTGTCTTATGCTGCAACCCGGCGGTCTTCAGGTGGTCCAGCAGACGACCGACCTGCTCGTCCATAAAAGCGATCTCGCCCAGGTAAAGATCCGCGTATTGCGTCCGAAATCGCTTGGGCGGTGCCCAGGGAACATGCGGATCGAAGAAGTGAACCCACAGGAAAAACCTGGACCGTCCGTGCGCACTCAGCCAGGCCAACGCCCGGTCGCACACCGCATCCGCCGGTACGCTGTTAAAATCCTCGAGTCGCTCGAAGCGGTCACCGCTCTCCCTTGTCGCCGGAAGATCACCGTAGGTTTGGAAGCCCGGGGTCAGGCCCCATTCGCGGTTCACCACGTACGCAGCCACCTCGGCCCCGGTGGTGTAGCCGCGCTCGGCCAATAACTCGGCCAGGAACACGTGTCCCTCCCTCCGAATCGTATCCCCGTTTTGGCGGGACCCGTGAGCGAAGGGGTAGGTGCCCGTCAGTATGCTTGCATGAGCCGGCAGCGTCACCGGGGCGCAGGTGCTGCACTGGCTGAACAGTACTCCTTCGCGCGCCAGGGCGTCCAGGTTGGGCGTCTGGATCGTCGGGTGCCCGTAGCAGCCCAGGCAATCGACGCGCGTCGTATCCAGAGTGACCAGCAGGACGTTGAACCCCTCCCCGCCGACGACCAGCGACTCGCCCCTCTCCCTCCGACACGAAGCGAACGCCGCTATCGTCACCACGAGCAGCGCACTCCCCAGTACCAGCCAGCATCTGCGCACCTGTTGTGCCCGTTTTCGCGGCATCGACGGCTCCCTTCGGCCCCGAAGGCCAATTGTCTCCCCGTCAGTATCCCCGAACGCCCACACACCGCAAGTCTGATGGACGGACTGAGGACTGGGGATTCACCTTGGACTCGGGACGTCGGATGTTCCCGGTCCGGTCCGCCTCGAATGCTCGGACCTCCGCACGCGCGTAAAAAAGGTAAGCCGGTCAAGTAGACCGGCTTCGCTTTGGTGTTTTACTACTACTCCGTGTTGACGCTCCGCAGCCTTCTACCGGCGGCGAATCAGCGCCAGACCACCCAGAGCGAGCAGGGCCAGCGAGGCCGGCTCGGGAATCTGGTGGATAATCACACCGGAATTGAGGAACGTGAGCCCACCATTGGCAATGGTGAAAAGCTCGCCTGTGGACCCTTCGGTGACGTTCATGCCCACCGAGCCCAAGTCGAAGCCAATCATCTCATCGCTAATCTCGCCGGTGCAGTGGATCGTCAACTGGTGCAGCAAGAACGGGCCAGGATGCCACGCACCCACGAAGTCAGTATCCTGCGACATGTAGCCGTTGAGTCCACCGGGGAGCGGACCACCATTCAGGTCGTAGACCTTCGCATACAGCGGGGACCCGTAATCTGCCGGGTACGCCGGGTCATAGTTATCGAGCGTCCAGTCGCCACCCTCACCGGTAGCGACATACTGAACGGCTGACGCACCCCACAGGTCGCCGCCGGTCATCGTGACCATGACATTGATGACCGCGGTTTCGCTCTCGGTGAGAATTATTTCCGTACCACCACCGGCGAACTGCATGTCCAGGATGGCATCCGCATTCACCGTGCCTGCCGCCATCAACATAACAAGCATAGCCATAGCATACTTTTTCATACCTACTACTCCTCCTTAAGATGCTTCCTTACGTTCTCCGCCTTTTTGTCCAACGGATCAATCAGGCGGAATCACCAAAACTAACATTAGCGGGTTGTCTATCAGAGGCCGGCGGGCGGCGGGAGCGCCCCGCCACCCGTCAGCACAGTTACTTCTCTACTCTACGGACAACACGGCAGCGTGACCGTGTTATTAAACTTGCCCTGCACGTACGAAATATCGCCGGCCAGGATAAAGCCTGCCGTAAACGGCGGGAACCGAACAACGTCAAACTGGAAGTTCAGGGCATCAACCGTGGCATTAAACTTGCCCTGGGTCGACGAGACGTCACCCGCCAAAACCGTGTACCGCGTGAACGGCGGGAAGATAACCGTGTTACCCGAAACCAGCACGAACTGGAAGTCGTTATCTCCGGTCACGTCAGTAGCGCTAAGCACCACGTCGTAGGCATGCTGATCGGCCAACACCGGGTTCACGTCGATCTCCAGCCAGTTACCATTCACGGTCATGTTGATCCCCGGCACGTTCCAGACGCTGCTATCGCTGCACCTGGTAATGGCAACCTTACCGTCGGCGGCCAGCGCGGTCGGAGGCGCATCGAACTCAATGTTGAGAATCTGACGAGCCGTGGCGGAGAACGCCCGCCCATCAGGCGTGGCCCCTGCAGGTAGAGTCGCGCATCCCGTGGCGACCAAGTCAATCGAGGTGGCAAAGTAACCCGAAGCGCCGTGGTTGGCACCGCTCTCGGCATACTGCATGGTCACGCCGGGGAGGCCGCAGGTTATGGACCCCGTGCAGGTAAGGGTAGCTGCACTCACCGCGAAGACGTCCGGGCCGGTGTCATCGAGCACGTTGGCGAAGCAGTTTGCCATTTCGATGACGTCATCAGCTTCGCACACACCATTGGTAGCCACGATCACGGGACCTGAGTTGCCAATCCCGGTCACCACCGTACCAATGGGGTACGGAGCGTAGCCCGTGTCGTTGTCGATGGTGTTCTGGCCGCCACCGACCTGCAACAGCGAGGTGCCGCTGATGGTTCCGCCATAGCCGGCCGGGTTGTTCAAGCCATCGTTGACCTCGAACCCGGCCATGTCTCCACCGGGGTTGGTCATCTGCGCAGGCACATTCGCGAACCCCACCACGTCGGTGCCCACCAGCCCCAACCCTTCGCAGGCGTCGCCGCCGGTGATCTCCGCCTCGATGCGATAGCTAAGACCATCCTCTTCCAACACCAAGGTGTACGTCACCTCGGTCTGTGCGCTCGCGCTCACGGCGCACACCAAGCTCCCTACGAGAGCCATACACAATGCCTTCTTCATTTTGGTCCTCCTGTGATCAAAGGGTTATGTTGCGCGATTTCTTTGATCTGTTCCTATAGTAATCGTTTCAAGGTATCTCTGTCAAGGGCTGGTCGTCCATTTTTTGGCTTCGACCGCTCGTTACGCCAGACGAAGACGGCCACCTCGCCACTCTCCCTATACCCCCCAACATCCCCAAACACCCACAGCCCTATCCATAGACCAAGTTACGGTTCTCCTCGTTGCCGGATTCAGTCCGCCTTTGACACGGGATTTACAAAACGTGTTGCGGGCAACTTCCTCCTCCAACGTCCCGGATTATACCCGATTCACCCCACCCGGTTCAACCCACTTGGTGAAAAAAAAGTGCGGCCGACCGGTCCACCCGGGCACCCGATTATTCCCCCACCCTGCGTGGAAGGCAACCAACTTGTCGCCGCCGGGTTTGCTTCCCATAACGTCTTGTTAATGCGCATGTTACAGCGCCCGTCCGGACTCCGGCCACCCGGCCCGTTCCACCCGGCTCCACAAAAAGCAGCTAACCTTCATTTCTCACCGCGGAGCACACAGCGGATGTTGGCGGCGGACGCTTGTGGTCTCCAAGCTGCGTACCACCCGGACCGGACGATCCAGCGAAGGCCAGGAGCGAAAACCTTCTGCGTCCCAGCTACATCGTTGCTTGGCGCCGTCTTGAGTCCGGGTCGGCTCGATTTGCG
>JAUWNF010000405.1 GCA_030612785.1 Phycisphaerales bacterium | reverse complement strand
AAGATCCTCTTGCTGATCTGCGTACCCCGGAGCAGCCTTTGCTCTCGATATCGCCGGAGCGTGGCAGAGTGGTCGGCGATGTTGATCGTGTCCAGACGCAAGTAACGGACCGCCTCTTCTTCCGTCAGCAGCTCCGGGCATGGCTGTGGTGGCTCACCCGGCAACACCGGGCCCAAGAGTTGCAGGGCGTTCGGACTAATCGCAAACTGAGTATCCCCGTTCATGTCATACCCTCGTCAACAGGTAGGCGCCGTAGTCACCGGCGCCTTGTCAACATGAAAAGCAGTCTCGCTACGTGCCCCACCCACCTCCTCGCGCTGACGCACCCAGACATCGGCCAACGGCCCGATGTGGTCGAGAACGCCCAACTCCTCTGCACCACAGAGGAATGTGTTCCTGGCATACCGCATCGTACAGATGTCCGGATAGACTCCGCGCCTCCGTCGTAAGTCGCAGACGGGCGCCCTCATGGCAGTGGCCGCCGACTCGGTATCGGCTACGTTGAAGTGCCGGCAAGGACGGAACAGAACGCCAAGTGGATCGGCGGTGTGTGTGTGCCTAGAGCGACACGGGCACGGCGCGAACACTCCAAATCTGCTCGGCATACTCGCGGATCGTGCGGTTGCTGGAGAACTTACCCATGTGGGACGTGTTGAGAATCGACATGCGCGTCCAGGCACTCGAATCGCGATAGGTGCGGCTCACGTCACCCTGGCATTTCACGTACGCATCGAAGTCGGCCAGCAACATGAAATGATCGCCATGGTGCAACAGGCTGTCCACGATCGGCTGAAACAGACCGGGTTCGTCGCGAGAGAACGTGTTTCCCTGGATCTGGTCCAAGACGGTCCGCAGTTCCTCGTTGGCGTGGTAGTAGTCCCACGGATTGTAGCCGGCGGCGCGGAGTGATTCGACCTGTTCGGCGGTCAGGCCGAAGATGAAGATGTTTTCGGGGCCGACCTCTTCGAGCATTTCCACGTTGGCCCCGTCGAGCGTCCCGATGGTCAGGGCGCCGTTAAGGGCAAACTTCATGTTGCCGGTCCCGGACGCTTCCATACCGGCGGTCGATATCTGCTCCGACAGTTCGGCCGCGGGCATGATGAATTCCGCCAGGGAGACGCCGTAGTTCTCGGGGGAAACGACCTGCAAACGCCCGTTGACTTTCGGGTCTTCGTTGATCACCCGCCCGACGGCACCGGCGAGCTGGATGATCAGCTTCGCGAACCAGTAGCTCGGCGCCGCCTTGCCGGCCAGCAGCACCGTGCGCGGAACGAAGTCGCCCTCGCGCCCCTCACGAATCCGATTGTAGAGCGTGATGACGTGGAGAATGTTCAGCAGTTGACGCTTGTACTCGTGGATGCGCTTGACCTGGCAGTCGAGCATGTGATCGGGGTTCATCAGCAGGCCTTGCTTCTTGTGGATATAGCCGGCCAAGCGCTCCTTGTTCAGTTGCTTGATCTCGCGCCACCGCTCCTGAAAACTCCGGTCATCCGCCAACGGGATCAGACCGCGCAACTGGTCAAGATCGTTCACCCATCCGTCGCCGATGGCCTCGGTGATGAGGTAGGCTAGCGGCGAGTTGGCCTTCTTCAGCCAGCGGCGCGGCGTTACACCGTTGGTCTTGTTGTTGAACCGCGTCGGATAGAATTCGTGGAAGTCCCGCAGGACACGGTCCTTGAGAATCTGCGTATGCAGTGCCGAGACACCGTTGACGCTGTGACTGCCGATGATTGCCAGGTGGGCCATCCGCACCTTGGGCACCGGCCCTTCCTCGATAACGGACATCCTGGCGACACGCCCGTCGTCGTTCGGATAGCGCTGCGAAACCTCGTCGAGAAAACGACGGTTGATTTCGTAGACGATCTGAAGGTGTCTGGGCAGCAGGTTGGCCAATAGCGAGACGGGCCACTGCTCGAGCGCTTCGGGCAGGACCGTGTGATTGGTGTAGGCGAAAGTACGGGTGGTGATGTCCCAGGCGACGTCCCAATCGAGCCCTTCGCCATCCATGAGCAGGCGCATCATCTCGGGGATGGCCAGTGCCGGGTAGGTATCGTTGAGCTGGATGGCCGCCCGATCGGGCAGGAGCCCCCAGTCATCGTGCTGAGCGGCGAAGCGAGCCAGGATGTCCTGGAGAGAAGCGGACACCAGCAGGTACTCTTGTTTCAACCGCAGCTCCCGGCCTTGAGCGAAGTCGTCCTTGGGATATAGGACCTTGGTGATGTTCTCGGTGAGTGCCTTGTCCTGGCACGCCCGCATATAGTCTCCGTGGTTGAAGTAGGTGAGATCGAACTCGTTGGTGGACTTGGCGGCGAACAGGCGCAGGTTGTTGACCGTGTTGTTGCGATATCCGGGCACGGGCATGTCGTAGGGCATCGCAAGCACGTCGTGCGTATCGATCCAGCGAAACCGCTCACGGTTCTGCTCGTCGGTGTAGCATTCGGAGCGGCCGTAGAACTGGACGCGGAAGGTATGTTCCGGGCGTGCGATCTCCCAGGGGTTGCCCATCCTGAGCCAGTCGTCGGGCTCCTCCACCTGTTGCCCGTCGCGGATGCGCTGGCTGAACATACCGTGCTCGTACCGGATGCCGTACCCGTATCCTGGGAGTTCAAGCGACGCCATCGAGTCGAGGAAGCACGCCGCCAACCGTCCCAGCCCGCCGTTGCCGAGCCCGGCGTCTTCCTCGAGTTCCCTGATGTCCTCCAGATTGTGGCCGAGCTCGTACAACGCCTCATAGGCTTCGTCATACAACTCCAGGTTGACCAGGCTGTTGCCGAGGGTCCGTCCGATAAGGAACTCGAGCGACAGGTAGTAGATGCGTTTGGTATCGGGGTTGTTGTAGTAGGCGCGGCGGGTGGCGATCCAGCGCTCGATCAGGCGGTCGCGGACCGTCATGGCCAACGCGACGTAGCGGTCGCGCTGGGACGCGAAGCCCGGTACCTTCGCCTGCGTAAATGCAATGTGGTTGAGGAACGACGTCCTGAGAGATTGGGCGTCAAGCCCCTCCCTCTCGTCGCGCGTCTTGGCTACAACCGTCTCGGCATCCAGAATGGTCATGATCGGCAGTCCTGAGTTGAATCGCTAATGGGCGGAGCCAAGGACGGCTTCCGCCTCTTCGATCTCGCCCTCTAACCCGTCCCGGGTGCGGGCTAGATCGTCGGCGGACACGCCGATGGTTTCGAGCATGTCGTCCGTGATCTCCTCGCCCTTGGTTTGGAGGTCGAACCCCAGACCCTCTTGACAGCACAGCAGGTCCGCGCAGCGCAGGATCCACACCGTCGGTTGAAACGCCTCGGCGACCGTCTGGGGATTGTGGTGTCCGCTGACGCAGGCGCGGAGCGTGTCGGGGAAACGCCACTTCGCCGTCAGGGCGTACCCGAAGTCCTGGTGCGTCGCCCCGATGATGTCCTGCTCGGATTGAAGGAACCCACCTTCGCCGTCGGAGCACTTGCGGCAGACTTCAGCGAGTTGGCTCGTGTGCGTCTGCCGCGCGACGATCAGCCCGAGGTCGTGAATGAGGCCGGCCAGGAATATCTCGTCGGCCGCCGTGCGGTTCCCTGCTATCTGGGCCAGCTTCTTTCCCGCAACCGCTACCGCCAGGCAGTGCTTCCAGAGATCACTTGCGTCGAAGAGATCGGGGTCGCGTCGTCCGCTGAACATCTGAGTGAGCGAGACCGCCACCGCGAGGTTTTTGACCGCCGATAAGCCGAGCAAGATCACGGCGCGCTCCACGCTGGCGATCTGCCCGGGAAGCCCGTAGAAGGCGGAGTTGACGACCCTCAGCACTTTGGCCGACAACGCGGGATCATGCTTGATGACGTTGTGAAGCTCTCGACTGGTCCCGTTGGGGTCCTCCACGACCTCAATGATCTTGGCCGTGACCTCTGGAAGGGTCGCGATCTCCCCCATGGACTCAATGGCCTGCCTGGCCGTCGCATTGCCGAGATCCGCTGTCTGATACTGAATCTAGTCTGATTATCCCGATATATAAGGTGTTCCAGCATGGAGGCGTAGCTGATGCG
>JAUWNF010000611.1 GCA_030612785.1 Phycisphaerales bacterium | reverse complement strand
CAGCTTGGGCGGATGGTCGTGGTGCTGCAATGCCGCGGTGTGCACAACCCTCTCCGCCCCCTCGCACATCCGGGAACACGTCGACGAATCCAGAAGATCAGCCTGAACCTGCTCGCAGGTGTCACCCAGTTCCGGGTCCGGCTCCAGCAGGTCAACCCCGCGAACTGCCCACCCACGGTCCGTCGCTTGCCGGACCAGTTCCCTGCCAAGCAAACCCCTTGCGCCAGTGACCAAAATCATCGCGTCGCGGTCTCTCGGTGACGGTTGCCGTGAACATGATTGACACCGTAGCGAGCGACGATACAAGGGTGCTTAGACCGGGTCAAGCGGCCGGGAAGCTCACCCTGCTGGTGCGAATCAACGGTAGGGTCCCGCGCCTTTGAACCCGTCCCCGGCGGGATCGTTCGATGGTGTGAGACCATGCCTGGAACCCTAGCACGAACTAAGGATGGAACGACTGGAAATCGGCATACTCCCAGGGGTGCATCAGTAGGCGCCCGGGGGTTGGTTACCCTGTTGCTCGTCACCTGGTCCATGCCGCTTCCAGTAATCGCCCAGGTAACCATCGAGGGCGGGCTGAACCGGCAACAGCGCCTCTACATCTGGACCATTACCAACAACAGCAACAAGCCCATCACCGCGGTTCGCATCCCTCACTACCGCGCAGTGATATTCACGCCGCCTGCCGGGTGGGAGTACGAGATCACCAACAAGAATGAGATCGGCATGAAGATGGCGCCCGGCGTCATCACTGCCCAGGCCGGCGCGGGATCAAGCATCTTCCCGAGCCGGGCAAAAGTATTCACGCTCAGTTTCGCCCCTGGGAGCCACACGGCTCCTGGCACCGGTGTGGCAACCATCACATTTGCCGACGGAACTTCTGAGACCATAGACGGTGTCGAGGTTCCTTGGCGCGTGCCGTGGTTCCGCCGGCATGCTCTGCTGATCGGTTTTGGCGCCATGTTTGCCGTCTTTCTCTTCGTTCAGGTGCTGCGTGGGCGGAGAAAGCAGGGATCCGGCTCGGGCCAACCGTCAACTCAATCAGGTTGACAACGACCCTAGCCATTCGCGTCGTCAGGCTGCGCTGGATCGACCAGTTCGTAAACTTGGACGTGGCCCGATTCGAAGATGAGTTTGAAGTGGGACCGGTCGTGGAGGTTGTCGGCGTGCTTCCAGAGTATTAGTTCGTCGTCTCCCACATAGACATGCGTAATCTGGTGAGCTCTCAAGAGGTAATAGGCCTCCTCGGAGGAGTCGGTCTCCTGCAGGGCGCGGCTCACGTCGGCGACGGCCTTTTGGTACTTCTCCCAATCGGCGGGACGGAAAACCAGTACATCGTCCTGGTCATTCATCACGCCAATCTGGCGACGAATGGTCTGGGCCAGCTTCGCCCTTTCGCCATCGCGCCAGTCACCTTGCACGACCGCGTCAGGGGGTAGGTGGTGCCGCATGAAGCGCGTGGCCGCCTGCTCATCGGCGGGGACCCGCCAGGCCTCGACGTGGCGGGCTAGGGCGCTCACCGGGGCCTCGTAAACCCCCGTGGCCAAGCCGATGACGAGCACCAGCCACACCATCCCGGAGAGGAGATGGCGATGTCGCGTGATATGCTCCGTGTCGAGCTGCCACCCCAGCGGGTTTAGCAGACTCCGCCGCGCCTCGCCCCGGTCGAGGATACATGCCGCCATGATGGCAGTGAACGCCATCGGCAACATCATGATCTTCTGCCCGAAATCATTGTAGTAGAAGTGGCTCCTAACGGTCACGAACCCGATAAGCGCCAGAATCGAGCTGATCCACAGCAGGCGCAACCCGTCGTCCTTCCAGGCGCGTCGCCAGGCCAGCACGCCGACACCGAGCAGGAACAGCACCTTGCCGCCGAAATCGAAAGTGAGCAGCATCGGCTGATCGAGGACGTTGGCGAGTATTCCCGGTCCGAGCCATCGGCCGAAGGCAGCCCAGTTATGCTCCGGCCATTGCGCGGTCAGGCTTTTGCCGTGCCGCGCGGAGGTCTCGACGTAGCCGTACAGGCTGGGAGACGCGGCGAGCAGCATCAGCCCCGCGACGCTCACCAATCCGAGCAACAGCTTCAGCGCTGCGCTCCGGTCATGCCGCAACTTGAGAACCTCGAATGCGCCCCAGATGGCCACCGCCGGCATGATCCCCATGGTCACCCAGATGCTGGAGCCGACGAGGCAGGCTCCCAGAATCGGCCCCCAGAGCAACCACCCGCGCCAGCGGCCGTAGAAGCTCAACAAGGTTACGCCCAGCATAACGACGGTAACGCCCTGGACATTCTGCGGGCTCCAGAACATCTGGTTCAGGAAGCTGTGGACCAGGTAGATGTCATCGCACCATGAGTCGAGGATGATGGCGATGCCCTTCCGCCCCAGCAGCCAGTCCATCACCAGGGGAATCACATCCAGGGCGCCGATCAGCGTCATGAACGATGCCGCGAGTGCGGCGGGTGCGTCGCCTCCGCCTTTCAGACGCTTGGTGGCCATGTACACCATGCCGGTGAGCGACAGTCCGCCGATGCCGGCAGCAAGCCCGAAGCACAGTTCGAGGCTCGCCTTGCTCCAGACATGGAGCGTGGCCGGCAGAATG
>JAUWNF010000421.1 GCA_030612785.1 Phycisphaerales bacterium | reverse complement strand
ACCATACTAGGGTGCTCTTCGAAGACCTGGTTTACGTCGGCTTCGTTGTTCTTGCTGTTGATGGCGAGCAGCAAGCCCAGGCGAATGAGTTCGTCCAGTTGCCGCTGGAACTGCTGATAACACAGCCCGGGGTAGGTTTCGCCCAATTGGATTCCGGAGAGCCCGTCCTCGCCGATGATCCCGCCCCACAACGTGTTGTCGCAATCCAAGACGATGCCCTTGCCCGGCGCGGTTTTGTACAACACGTACAACTCGGTCAGCCGCTGCGCAAGTGCCGGGATGGCTTCGGCGCTAAACGGTTGCATTGCAGCCATCATGTCGCGCTGGGAGTAGAAGCGTTCGGCCCCCATTTTGAAGACCAGAGACTCCAGGTCACAGACCACCAGGTTCGGCCGGGTCGAGGCCGCCTCCGCGAGCCGCCGATTGGCCTGGGCGACAACATAGCGCCCACTGGCTAGAGACTGCGCCGCTAAGTGCGGCGCCAACAGGTCCTCGGGCAACGCAAGATTACAAACGATCACCAGACCCGGGAACCGGTCGGCCAAGTGCCGGACCTGAGCGACGAAGTCCTCAATCGCCTCATCCTGTGGAGCGGCGTCGGAGGGGGCGAACACACCGGGCAGCACGTGCTCAGCCAGAGCGAGCACCACGCACACGTTAAACGATCCGGCGTGCAGAAAAGAATCGTCGTCCAGGATTTCGTGGGCAATGTTGCCGAGTTGCCCGATGGAGACTTCGGCGGCAAAGCGATGCTCGGCGAGCGACGCCACCATCGAGTTGGCAAGCACTTCCGCCGTTACGGAACGCAACACCGCCACGCGCAGGGGCTCGACGTTCGCCGGCAACTTGCCGCTGTGAGCCAACTCCGCCACGGCCCGGGCGGCACGGTTGTGAGCAGCCAGAACCGCATCGGACGATGCCGATCGGACCGCATCGACAATGGAAGTCCAATTGTCCTCTGCCGCGCCGGTCAGCGGTTTACCTTTCAACAAGCTCGATCATCAGGCCCTCGCACATGACAAAGGCCACACGGCGACCACCGAAGGCCACTGCCGGCTTCGGCGGAGAAACAATGGCGACACCGGACTGTGAGAGCCGGGCCAGTTCAGCGTCGAGGTTCTCGATCTCGTGACAAACGTGGTAGATGGCGATGCCGCGCTTGAGGATGCCGTCCAGCGGGGATGGTTCACCTGCTGGTTCGAGCAACTCGATCCGCAAACCGCCCAGGTTCATGAACTGCAGACGCACCTGCTGCTCCGGGTCATAGATGACCTCCGAGTCGGGTACCGCACCGAAAACGGACGCAAACTTCCGGGCCGCGGTGGCGAGGTCCTTAACTGCGACGCCGACGTGTTGGAAAGCTCCGAGTAACCGTTCATTCATCGACGTTTGGTTCTTTCGAACCCTCCAAGGTGCTGGGATGGGTGGTTAGCTTGCAGTGTTTGTGTGGGGCGCGCCGCCAGCCGTTCTGTTTTGAGCGTCCCGGGCCGGTGATGTTAGCGAAGGCCGGGTATCTCCCAATAACCTGGGTATGGGGATGAACCAGCGCACCCAAGCCGATCGACGCCCCCGGCATAACCAATGAATCGAATCCGACCATCGCGTAATCGCCGATCTCCACTGGCGCCTCTACCACGGTCTGATAATCATGCGGGGCGGTGTGGGAGAAGCTCATCAGTCGCTCGGGATGCCGCGCGTCCATGAGGGTTTGGCTGGCACTATACACGTGCACGCCCGCCTCGATCGCCACGAAATCACCGATTTCGACGCCCCCTCGACCGGCGATGTGACAATGTGGTCCGATATGGCAGTAATCACCGATGGAGAGGTGCCCACCTTGTCCCCAGCGACCTTCGCCGGCGGCCAGGCGCACCTGGGTGTCCAGATGACAACAGGACCCGATCTCGATACTCCGGGCCCCCCAGATCTCGATCCCGCGCTCGATGAGGGTGTCCTGTCCCAGATGCCTCAACTTGGTTTTCCAGTAGCAGGAGCGCAAGAAGAACCCTACCCCCCCACGCCGAAAGTGCACGGCGATGATCTCTGTGATCGCGCTGACTAACGGAACGACGGAAAGAAACATCAGCACAAACTGAGCCACCGCCATCACCAGCCGAATAACCAGCGCCACCAAGCGCCAGAGTGGGGACCGGCGCGCAGGCAATTGCCGGACATAGCGGTCTTGTAGGGTGCGCAGCACGAGTTCTTCGCTGAAGACCAACCAGCCTTGCGGTGCCAGCGGTTTGGGTGCGATATACCAACTCCGGCGGATTTGCTCGGACTCCACCTGCCGGTCTGTCGGATCGCGGTCTGAGACCATCGACTGCCTGCGGGGACGCTTCACAGTTCCGGGCACGGGATAACACGGTGCCGGTCCGATGCTGGTAACGAGATCCACGTTCTTCCTGGCAGTTGCTACACTCACACGCGTATGGAGCGGAAGGTTGACAACTTCTGCACAGGCTTGGTCGGCATTGGGACACATGCCGGTGTGGTATCCGTAGGCCTCCAGCGGGGTTTCGATGGGGTGCAGCGGGCATTCAAACCAACTGCCTAATTCAAGAAAATGCTGCGAGGCGGTTGCGAGGGCCTCTTTCTTGTCGGCCACCCGCACGGGGTAGCGGACCATCACCGGGTCCAACGTCTCGGGGATTACCGGCATCGGCCAGCCGCGGTTCCGAAGTAGTTTGTCATATAGGGCAGTCATCTTCCTGCGGTGTTCCATGTTCTCCGGCAGTCTGTCTAGTTGCCGCAGACCCACACGCGCCTGAAAACCACTCGCGCCTTTGAAGAAGTTGGGGGGCATCTCCGGCGCCAACTCGGCCGGCGAGGACGATCCGACGACGAGACCAACTCTAGTGAGGAACCGAAATAAGTTCTGTGCCAGGGCGGTGGTTCGCGGGTAGACCAGCGTGCGATACATGAACCACTGCACGCGGAGCATGTTTACTTCTATGCCACCGGGTTTGCAGACTTCCCGCTCGTAGAGTGCGGCGATCTTGTCGGCCAACTCCACGTCGTTTACGACCGCCACGCCACCGAGACCGGTGGTGTAGGGCTTATTCCACTGCGACGAGAAGTAGGCAGCCAAACCGAACGTGCCGGTCAGCCGGCCCTTGTAGGTGGACCCCAGAGAAAGACAACAGTCTTCGATGAGCGGAATCCCTTTACGACGGGAGACCTCGAGAATGGCGTCCATGTCCGCCGGGTAGCCGTAGGTGTGCTGAGCAATGATGAGCTTGGTCTGCGGCGTGATCTTGGCTTCGATCAGGTTGGGATCCAGGTTGTAGGTGGCCGGTTCGATGTCCACGAAAACCGGCTTCGCGCCCAGGTAGACGATGGGGTTGACCGCCATGACGCAGGTATAGCCGGGGAGCACCACCTCATCGCCCTCGCCGATGCCGAGGGCTTTGAGAATCGCGTAGAGCGCGACCCGTCCCTTCCAGAAGGCAAAAGCCCGCTCAACTCCGAGGTGGGTGGCAAACGCACGTTCGTACTGTTCGAGAGTTTCAGTTCGCACCCAGATGGTCTCACAGGTCGTAAATGTAGCGAAGCATCTTGCGTTGCTCAGGTGTCGTGAAGCTGGTTTCCACCTTCCAGCCCTGCCGCTGATAAAAGGTGTTAACCGCATCGTTGTGTTCAGCATCGGTGGTGAGGTAGGCTCCAGGAAGCCCTGCCTCCTTGACGCGGTTGAGAAACTCCGTGGTCAACAGCCGGCCCACGCCCAGACCCTGGGCCGCCGGGCTTACGGCGATGGAAGCGAGCAACGCCCGCTCCCCGCCGTTGGCGGGCCCGTCTCCACGGTAACGCACCGCCCGTAAAACCCGCAGAATGCTTGACGGTTTGCGCAGCATGGCCCCGAGCGCCGCGAACGCGAATCGCCACCAACGCCGGAGCAGGATCCTCTTGTAAAAACTTGCCGG
>JAUWNF010000473.1 GCA_030612785.1 Phycisphaerales bacterium | reverse complement strand
TTCGACTATTCGACTTATCGACTATTCGACTTTTCGACTTTTCGACTTTTCGACTTTTAGACTTTTCGACTTTTCGACTTTTCCTACGGCACGGGAACGTGGTCGAGCACCGTCCGAACGACGTCCTCGGAAGTCTTCTCTTCGGCCTCGGCCTCATACGTGATGATGACGCGGTGGCGCAAGACCTCCATGGCGATGTCCTTGACGTCCTGCGGCGTGACGTAGCCGCGCCCGGCGAGAAACGCGCACGCCCGGGCACCCACGGTCAAGTAGATGCTCGCCCGCGGCGAAGCCCCGTACTGAATCCAGTCAGCAATGGGCAGTTGGCAGGCCGCCGGATCGCGCGTGGCGAAGACCAAGTCCACGATGTAGTCCTTGATCTTGTCGTCGATGTAGATTTCGTCCACCAGCGCCCGGGCGGCGGCGATGTCCGCCGGCTGCATCACCGCCTCGACGTCGTGGCTGACGTTGGTGCCGGCCATGCGCTCAACGATCTGCCGTTCCTCCTCCTTGCTGGGGTAGGTCACCACGACCTTGAGCATGAAGCGGTCCACCTGGGCCTCCGGCAACGGGTAGGTCCCTTCCTGTTCGATGGGGTTCTGCGTGGCGAAGACCAGGAACGGATCGCTCAGGGGGAAGGTTTCCTTGCCAATGGTGACCTGCCGCTCCTGCATGGCTTCCAGCAGGGCGCTCTGCACTTTGGCCGGGGCGCGATTGATCTCGTCGGCCAGAATGATGTTGGAGAAGATCGGGCCCTTCTTGACCACGAACTCACCGTCTTGCGGGCGGTAGATCAGGGTACCCAGCACGTCGGCCGGCAGCATATCCGGGGTAAACTGGATGCGCTGGAAGCCGGTGGCGATCCCCCGGGCGAGGCAGGAGACCGCCAGGGTCTTGGCCAGTCCCGGTACCCCCTCGGTGAGGATGTGCCCGTTGGAGAGCAACCCGACCATCATCTTGTGCAGCAGGTTCTCCTGCCCCACGATGACCCGGTGGATCTCCTCCAACAGACGCCGAAAAGGTTCGCTGGCCTCTTGAACCTGCGTGCCGATCCGCTTGACGTCCATCTGTGTGGTAACCATCTGCCGGACTTCTCCTTACCTCTGGTAGGTGACAAGTGGGGCACTCTACCTATGCCCCGAGACAGACGCAAGATGTGCCGGTTGCCTGTCGAAAAGCGCCCCCACCCACGCCACAACGCCCGATTGTTGCGCCCGCGTTACAGAGCAAGCGGCCAAGATGATTCCGGACTACGCCGGTCAGTCCCCGGCTTTCGCCAGCCCACGCGCCCGCAGGCGGAACACGCCTTCATCAAATTGGGGTGTTTACCGCTGCCAATAGCGTCGCCCGCCCCACCACCGGTGCCGATACTCTGTTTTTGGGAAACGCGAGGGAATTCCCATGCTGGGCATCAAAGCAGAGTCCACGCAGAGTCAGGACGACTGGATCGGCCCCGCTCCCTGGATCGAGATGACTCCGCCCGGTCCCCGCGCTCAGGCCCTCATCGAGCGGGACAATCGCGTCGCCGCGTCCTGCTATGCACGCTGCCATCCTCTGGTCGTGCGCCGGGCCTGTGGGTCTGTGGTGGAGGACGTGGACGGGAATCGGTACCTCGATTTCGCAGCGGGGGGCGCGGTCTGCACCGTCGGTCACTGCCACGCCAAGGTCGTGGCGGCCATCGAGCGGCAGACCCGCGAGTTGATCCACATCGGCGGCATGGCGTTTCGCTCCGAACCCATGATTGCCCTCTCGGAGAAGCTAGCGTCGATTGCGCCGGGACGGTCCGCCAAACGCGTCTTTCTTACCAGCGGTGGAACCGAGGCGATCGAAGCCGCGATCAAGCTGGCCCGCTGGCGCACACGCCGGCAATGGATCATCGCCTTCCGGGGGGCATTTCACGGGCGTTCGATCGGCGCGTTGTCCTTGACTTCGTCGCGGTATCACCTGCGGGAGGGTTTCGGCCCGCTCATGCCGATGGTGGCCCACGTGCCCTACGGGGACGTCGAAGCCATCCGCTCTGAGCTCTTCGGGCAACAGATGGCGCCCGAGGAGGTGGCCGCCATCTTCGTCCAGCCGCTACTGAGCGAGGGAGAGTTCTTACTGCCGTCCGAGGGCTTCCTGCCGTCGCTCCGCAAGCTATGCGACAAGCACGGAATCCTGCTCGTGGCGGACGAAGTCCATTCCGGGTTTGGGCGAACGGGCAAGATGTTCGCCTGTCAGCACTTCGGGGTCGTCCCGGATATTCTGGCCGTCAGCAAAGGGATCGCCGGCGGGTTGCCGCTCGGGGCGATCATCGCTCCCGAGGAGGTGATGACCTGGCCGGTTGACGCACACGGATCGACCCACGGAGGCAACCCCGTGGCTTGCGCTGCGGCGCTGGCCACGCTCGACTTGCTGGAATCGGGCCTGATCGCCCACGGAGCGGAGGCGGGCACCCGTCTGCGCGAGCGCTTGGAGCGGATCGCCGAGCGACGGCGCTGTTTCCGGGGGGTGCGCGGTCTGGGACTCCTCTGCGGGGTGGACGTGGTCAGCCGGAAGACCGGAAGACCCTACCCGCCGTTACGCGACCGCATTCTCGCCGAGGCCTTCCGGCGGGGACTCATCCTCCTGGGGTGCGGGGACGCAACGATTCGCTTCACCCCGCCGCTACTGCTCAACGAGGCGCAAGTGGACGTCGGGCTGGACGTGTTCGATGAAGCCGTCGCCACGGTAACCGACTGAGAGTGTCGAGTTCGTTGGTCGCTTCCGCCTACCCCTCAACGCCGCGTTGCCGGGGGACGGCGCAGCTTGATCTTCATATCACGGTTGGTGTTTCTCTTGGCGCTGATCACCTTCATGGCCTTCTTGACATCGCCGACCTTGAAGACGCCGACCGTCTTCCCCCCTCGTGCTCCCGTAGTGCAGTAGACATAACTGATGTGAACGTGGTGGGCCGACAGCTTCTCGAGCACGTCCGCCACGGCGCCCGGGCGATTGGACATTGGAACGGTCAACACGTCGGTTTCGGTCAGGGGTATGTTGAGGTGGCGCAGCACCGGTCTGGCCTTGTCCGGGTCGGATGCGAGGAGCCGGAGCACACCATGCTCCTGCGCGTCCATCATGGTCAGCGCTGCGATATTGATCTTCGCCTTGCCCAGTTCGCGACAGATCGTCGCCAGCATGCCCGGTTTGCCCGCCAGAAACAGCGAGAACTGCGTCATGGTTTCCATCGAGTCCATCTCCTGCACGATCGTGTGAACCTAGCGTCATCGATGTCGCGGCCCCCGTAGTATAGTGTACACCGGCGTCGTGGCAAACACCAATTGCCCGGCGCGTAGTATCGAGCCAGGGCTATCGCATCTAAATCCTCGTTAACCCACCGCCTCTGGCGGTGCGAACTGAAAGGGCTCTGCCGTTGCAAGCGGTTTACCGGCCGGCTGTAGCCACTGGTACGGTAGGCCCTGCCAATCGCAGCCGGCGTTGAGCCATCAAACCGGGCTCCTCCCGACAACGGTCTAATCCCCAAAGGGGATGTCGGAATAAAGCCCCGGGCGAGCAT
>JAUWNF010000456.1 GCA_030612785.1 Phycisphaerales bacterium | reverse complement strand
CTGCTCGCGCTGGCTGATCAGGGCGGCGATTTCCGCCGGCGGTTGGATGTCGCGCACCAACGCCGCCTTGATGTCAATACCTTGCCCCCCGCACTCGCGCTTCAACTCCGCATACAGCCGCTCCTGAAATGCCGTGCGGGTCTTGCCGCTGATGAAGTCGCGGGCCTGCAGCTTGGAACCTTGAATCCGCGAGATGCTGCGGGCGTTGGGCAGAATGATCTTATTGAGGATGTCCTCTGCATCGCCATAGGCCACGGTGACCTCGGCCACGTGGTCCGGGCGAATCGCCCACTCGATGGTGCCCTCGGTCGTGATGGTGAAGCTGTCGTTCGAGGGGAAATGGATGGCCTCCTTGCCGAGCATGTCATATTTCTGGCTGCGTGCGTCGACGATCTCGATCCGCTTGAGATAGGGGTTGTACGGGGCCAGCCCCGGCGGCAAGCTCCGGCGTTGCACTCCCTTTTCGCCGGCCGCGACGGTGTAGGTGTTCTTTTTGACCGGGTCCGTCCCGCTGAGCAGCGTCACTACGCCGATGTGCCCTTCAGGGATTTGAACCAGCGGGAATTCCTGCACTTCGTAGGCCAGCAGGTTGATGTTGTAGCGCCCCCCCGGTCGGAGGATCTCCGCCACGGGTCCGCGCTCGTCAGGTTCGGTGGCCACCGTCTTGGGAAACGGCAGCGGCTTGCCGAGCTTACGGATCAGCACGCCGATCTTGCCGTTCCCGATAAAAGTGGCGTTCATCTTAATCCGCTTGTAAGAATAGGGATTGAAGAAGTGGTTTCCCGCGGTGTAGACCTCGTAGCCAATGCCCTTGTATCCGTTGCGGACCTCTTCTTCGCTCTCCCCGGTTTTGGCGGCGATGGCCTGGACCAACTCCGGATAGAGCACCACCTGGTCGCCGAACTCGTCGGCCAATTCCGGCGGCAGCGTCTTGCCGGTCTTGTTGACCAGGACGAGTATCTCGTTGTCCCCCACGGGGACGCGCACGACAAACCACACCACCACGAAGATGAGCACGACCAGCGTCACCACCGCGGTGATCACCGGCTGTATCCAAGGCACGCGCCGCCTCGGAATCGAAGGCCGCACAATTCGATCGCCTGCCTGAGACATGATGCGTTTCCTTTCCGAAATGAGCCCGGAACAACCCGCAGCGAACCGACCGCGCCCGCCACCGAGATTTCAGCTTACCTACTTCGCCACCCAACGCAAGGCCGCGGTTGCCCTCAGCTCAGTTGCTGCCCGCAATGTGCGCAGAAGCGCGCGTGAGCCGGGTTCCGCTTTTGACACCGCCCGCACACCTTCGACGAGTCCTCGCCGACCCGCCGGGACAGGCTGTACAGGAACATGATTGCTCCGCCTACGACGCACCCCAGAATCACAAGTGTAACAATCGCGGTCATCGGTGTAACCAACATCAACTGTCCGTCCTAAACCCCAACCGCGTAAAGTATACCTCACCAGAGCGTGTGCCGCGATTAGAAAAAGCTTGGGGGTTTGGAAACCGCCGGCCCACCGGCGTCCGGGTTCACCGTCCCGTCCCGGGCGTCTGGGTGGACCTTACAAAAGCGATCGGGGAGAATCCCTGACATGCGGAACGCGTCCAACAACGAACGGACCGGCGCGGCGGACACCACCCACTCCGTTCGGGAAAGCAACGGTACCGCGCACGACGAACGCCGCCGCGGGGTGTGGTTGCCGGTCCTTACCGTGTTCCTCGTAGCGCTGCTGGCGCGTTGTGTTTATTTGTACGAAATCCGGGCCATTCCGTTTGTCGAGCATCCGTCCGTGGATGCGCGCGCGTATGACGCCTGGGCTCAGCGGATCGCCGCCGGCGACTGGTGGGGCAGCGAGGTCTTCTATCAAGCACCGGCCTATCCCTACTTGCTCGGCACGCTGTACGGCTTGTTCGGCCGCAACCTTTGGCTCGTCCACGCCGTGCAGATGGTGATGGGGGCGCTCTCCTGCGTGTTGATCTGTCTCGCCGGCCGGCGGTTCTTCGGGCATAAAGCGGGCGTGGTTAGCGGATTCCTGCTGGCGCTATACCCGCCGGCGATCTTCTTCGACGGGCTGATCCAAAAGGCCGGGCTGGGGCTGTTCCTGGCGACGCTTGTGCTTTACCTGTTGAGCCGCCTCCAGCAATCCGCTGAGTATCTCGGAGCCGGTTCGGGACTCTCCGGGGAAGGACCGCGCGGGCTGAAGCCCGCGGCTCGTTTGCGGCGGCGACCGGCGATCGTCTCCGCGCTCTGCGGAATGGCAACCGGATTGCTGGCACTGACGCGCGAGAACGCCCTGCTTTTTGTTCCTTTGATTCCCATCTGGATGTTGTTTCACTTTCGCGGAAGCCCGTACCGGCGACGCGTGGTCTGCATAGCCGCGTTTCTTAGCGGTGCTGCGCTTCTTCTGTTGCCCGTAGGCCTGCGCAATTTCGACGTAGGCGGCACGTTCGCGCTGACCACCGCGCAGATGGGCCCCAACTTCTACATTGGGAACAACCCCGAAGCCGACGGGCTGTACGCGCCGCTGGTTCCCGGTCGAGCCCACCCGGCCTACGAGCGGCGGGACGCCGTGGAACTCGCCCGGCGGGCCCTGGGGCGCGAGCTGTCCGCGGGCGAGGTCTCGCGCTACTGGTTCGGCGAGGGTTTGCGGTTCGTTCGCGAGCAGCCCGGAGACTGGCTGCGCCTGATGGCGCGGAAATGGTCGCTGGTGTGGAACCACTTCGAAGTACCCGACGCCGAGGACATCTATGTTTACAGCGACTGGTCGGTGCTCTTGCGGACGTTGGGTTGGCCGTTGCACTTCGGCGTGCTGGTGCCGTTGGGTGTCATCGGGGCGGTGCTTTCGTGGCGGAATCGTGGCAACTTGTGGATTCTCTATGTGCTCGTCCTGATTACCGCCGGCAGCGTAGCGCTCTTCTATGTGTTTGGGCGCTATCGCTTCCCGCTGGTCCCTCTGCTGGTACTGTTCGGGGGCTCTGCCTGCGTCGAAGTGTACGCACACGGCAAGGCCAGGCAGTTGCGCACCTTGGCAGTGGCGACGGTCGCGGCGGCAGTTGTGGCCGGGTGGGCGAACTGGTCGTTCCTCCCCGAAGCCTACTATCGCAGCATCTCGTACTCCAACCTCGGGGCGATCTGCGCCCGCAACGGTCAACCGGACGAAGCGGAGCGCTACTTGACTCGCGCCTTGCACATGTACCCGCAGTCCGCACCGGCGCTTCGGCACCTCGGTACGCTACGGATCGAGCAAGGCCGGCCGGCGGAGGGGCATCTACTGCTGGGCATGGCCTACGGGCAACTAAACGATCCGGGGTCCGCAGCCAGGCACTACCGCACGGCGGCCGATGCCGATCCCAGCCTGCTCGAAGCGCACTACAACCTGGCGGCGGCGTTGGCCCGCTTGGGGTACTTCGACGAGGCTGTCGACGCGATGGAACGCTGTCTCGAAATCGCCCAGACCACGGGTCGGACCGACGTCGTCGAACGGATTCACGATCGGCTCGAGCGGTACCGCACCCAGACGCAGAAGACGCGGACAGAGACACCGAACCCGCCGCACCCCGCACCCGATCATTGCGAGCCTATCGACTTATCCTGTAGCGGCGCCCCTTGTGGGCGGCGCACCTGCGTTTTTCGCCACCCACAAGGGGTGACGCTACATCT
>JAUWNF010000561.1 GCA_030612785.1 Phycisphaerales bacterium | reverse complement strand
GCTGGAGGCGGTGAACGTTCTGCCAGTGACCATGTCGATGACGGCTACGGCGGCCGCTGGGCTAGAGGCATCTGCTCCAACCGTTACGGCGCCGCCGACGGTGATGTCACGCTCGGAGTCGATTCTGGAATACTCGTACATGGTGATGCTATCGGGGTCGTTGAGCGTGCCAGAATCAAAGTCGAGGCTCGCCTCTGTGGCAGATCTGTCTCCACCCCACATGAGCATGGCTTCGAGATCAGCAGTGCCGCCGGACAGCTTGAACGTTCCTTTGGCATTAGCACTGTCCCCGCCGTAGATGTACGTGGTGCGGCTTTGGCCGTCTTGGAGGAGCAGCGACCCGGCCTTGAGCTCGAACATGGCGTCGTTGGTGGCGTCCTGATCGGCCCAGATGGTGAGGTCTCCGTTGACGTCCCAGGTCCCGTCATTGTTCCCCTGGGCCTCGTCGTCCATGGTGAGCGTGACTGCCCGGTTCGCGGCGTCGATCGTCATCTTGGTCGTGGTGAGCGTCCAGGCAGATGCGTCGTCGTCGGAGAAACGGACAGTCGTGTCGTACGTGGCCGCCGTCCAGCGATAGCTGTAGGTGCCATCCACGGTGACGATGTAGCCAGCAGCTTGGTCGAAGTTGGCGTTCTCGTTTGATTCGTTCGGAACGTCGTCGCCGGTCCACACGCCGTCCGTGCTGCTCCAAACGCCAGTAGACTCCAGGGAAATGTTCTGGGGGATTGCCTGCGCAGCGCCAGAGGCGCACAGCACGCAGCCAATTCCAATCACTGTCATCAAAGTCTTCATTTTCTTGCACCCTTGTGTTAGAATACCAGAGCTTCTTTGTGGGTCCTCGCGGTCGCGTGCCTTTGGCGTCGCGGCTGCGATGGGCCCCTCTTCTCCGGGCGGCGACCGTCGCCGCCCGGCCTCTGCTTTTTTCCCTCCGGTCTTGCCCCGCACGGGGCACTCCCTCCGCACTCGTACTTGGTCATGTTCTGTGCCTGAACACCTCCTTTCTGCCCTCTCCACATGCGACGCTGCCGCCGCCGGTCGGCTGAAACCGGAAACAGCCTCTGGATTCCGGCTTCCGGCCGACGCGACGGGACAACGCACAGCAATCGGAACCCTAATGCAACGACAGCACTCGCCACTCCGCAGTTCGTCCTCGATGTCGGCCGATCCTCGGTCCGGTCCGTTACAGAGGCCATCTGTCGTCAGTCCATTTCTGGCGAACCCTCCCGGCCCTGGAGGCCTTCGCGGGTGGTCCGCCGCTCTGTCGGTTTCTTCATCTCCTCCAGCTTGCGCTCCGCCAGCAAACGACTTGGCGGATTCGGCTGATTGGTCGCCAGGTACGACGACGGCCCGACGAGGTAGACGCGGACCGGCCGGCGCGAGGCATCAATCTCGGTGGCGTTTCCCCGACCAGCCGGTGCAAAGAGGACGCGATTCACTCCCTCGCCCCCCTCGGCTTGAGCATCCTCGCCTGGAGCGGTGCGAGCCACCGCCGGCAAGAGACGTTCGACCACACCGGTACCGCACCCGCCGACAAGCAGAACCGCCGCCGTCGCGATCAGCGCGCACCTCGTTCGTGTTGCTGGGTGGACCGCCATCGCGGGCCTCCACTCCCGTGAGAAACCATCTTGACCGCGCTTTATCCCCCCGCGCCTGGTTCCGTGCTCCGCACTCCCTGGCTCCAATGACTCCCTGTCATGCGGGTCCGACCTGGCGGACCCGGTTACCTTCAAATCGGGGAACACCGACGACGCGACACCGGGTGCTTTCCCAAACGTGCAATCGACACTTGCTCCCGGTTGGCCGGCTCAACCCTGTGGTCGCTTCCTGAAGCCTCAGTCGAATGCGTCTTCGAGCGTCCTCGGGCTGTCCGACCCCAGCCGATCGGCGTCGGATGCTCCCCGGCCCATCTGCCCGACATGCTGCCTTCTGCCAGTTGGCAGACGCGCGTGCTTCGCAGCGCGCGTACCTTGAGCGCTCTGCGGGCAGGCAGGCTTGTATGTGACGGGTCAACCTCCTCGGTATGACCACCTTGCCGCAGTCGGCAACGAACCCCTTATGCAGCGCCCTCTTTGATCAAGACTCCAACGAAGATCGGCGCAGACCTTCCCCCCTACCCGATGCACGGGCTCGCTTGATCAACTCAGCTTGTGTCCAGAAAACCTCCCCCAGTTCTCGTCAGCCCGACCGCACTGATGGCGGGAGATCACTCCTTCGGCTTCATTCGTTCCTCCTGTAGGTGCCCGTCCGCGCAGGCCCCACGAGAAAAAGTTGTCCCCCTATCATATACAGCGCTCGGAGGGCCCCAAATCTGCCGAACAAAATCCGGAAAGTTCGCATTTTCTTTGCGCGGACGTAAACCTCGTCGCCCATTCTGATGTTGCACGTAAGGACCATTGATGCTATAAGCAGGCGAGTCAGTGCATGTCGAGGGACGTGGGGAGCGGTGGAGTGTGCCCTCATGGTGAACGGCCCGAATGGTGATCGCAACGGCGCGGACGAAACCGCCTTCGAAAGAGCCGGTGCCGTTGTCGCCTACATTCAGCAGAATCTCAATCAGATCAAATCTATCGTAGCTGCCCACACGAGTTCGAAACTGTCTGGAAGCGTGAGCGACGAGGACTTGCTCCACGACCTTTTCGTGAAAGCACTGCAATGCCGCGAGACATTCGACGACCGTGGCAAAGCCCGTTTCCTCCAGTGGATCTCGACACTGGCCCCTCACGTGGCCTGTGATGCGGCGCGGGGGCACGCTCGCGCGCCGCGGACCTTGAGCATTCGCAAGAACGGGGACAGCGAGGACGCCGTGCCACCCAGTCACATCCCCGGACAGACGCGCACACCTTCAAGCATCGTGGCCGGCGATGAGCGGTGCCGGTACATTCGAGAGGTACTCAAATCGCTGCCGCGAACGGACCGCGACGTGCTCCGGATCGTGAAGTTGGAGGAGCGGTCTCTG
>JAUWNF010000259.1 GCA_030612785.1 Phycisphaerales bacterium | reverse complement strand
GCCCGAAGAAACGTAAGCCCTGAAAGGGCGAAATAAAGCTATGCCGCCCTTTCAGGGCTCATGTTTGTCTCGGTCACGAGAACCCAGGGCGTTGCCCTGGGCTGATCTATGGCGCCCCGTTGGGGCTGATGCGTTGGCAGCACAGTCACGCGGGGGGCTGCCTTAGCCCGCCGATTCTATCATGGACCCGGGGAACTCTGCCCGGCAGCACAGACAGGTGGTCGCGGTGGAGATTGGGACCGCGCCATCCGCTACGAAACTGGGTACCGAAGAAAACCGCTACTCAGTGCTGAGGAAGGCGTCGAGCAGATCCTCGTCTTCAATGCCTAAATCGCGCAGCGCCTGGCGCTTGGCGTCTTCGTCGAGATTGGCATCGATCACGATTGCGCGAATGTCATCCTGCAGCATCCCCTGCCCGTCCGCGCCGACGAACGCCTCCGGGAAGACCGTACGCTCGTAGGTCAACACCTCGCACCCCGCCGCGGCGAACAAGAGCGTGAACGTCAAGATGAGCAGCACTCGGACGAGCCAAGCCCGTCCACCGCCCCCGGCCAGGAACCAGCCGGTGCCGGACATCAACGAGTTCTTGCTTTGGGAGCACCGCTGGGGTGGTGCGGACAGATGGTTCACGGGCAAGACTCCTCAGCGACCTTCACGGATTCCGACGAATTATACTTCGGTCAAAACGTCCAGCCAAGCTTAGCGGATTTGAGCGTGTACACCAGGAACGTGACGACCTGGGGTCCGCCGGTGGCGCGCCGGGACACACGGGCTCCGTCGGCCGACTATGCCCACCACCAGCGTCGTTGCTCGCCGCGTCCGGCGTGGTTATCCTCCACAGCATGTGTGCCTTGCGGTTGTACCCAGTTTCCGGTCCCTTGGACGCCGTAGTCCGCCTGCCGGGCTCCAAGAGCATCACCAACCGAGCCCTGGTGACGTCCGCGCTGGCTCACGGCGAGAGCCGTTTGAGCGGTGTGCTATTCGCGGACGACACCCAGCACATGCTCGACGCCCTCGGGCGGCTGGGCATCTCGACAGCCGCCAATCCCGAGGCTTGCACGGTCGGGGTTGAGGGCTGCGGCGGGCATCTCCCCGCTTGCGAAGCCGAAATCTACTGCGGGAACTCCGGCACGACCATGCGTTTTTGCACGGCCCTGTGCGCGTTGGGGTACGGCGAGTACGCCCTGGACGGGATGGCCCGGATGCGGGAACGACCCATCGGGGCGCTGGTGGAGGCTTTGCAGACGCTGGGCAGCCCGGTGGAGTACTTGGGGACCGAGGGTTATCCGCCGTTGCGCATATACGCCCGTGGGCTCAAGGGCAGGATGGTCCGTTTCGACGCGCCCCAGTCGAGTCAGTTGGTTAGCGCGCTGTTGATGGCGGCCCCATACGCCCGGACGGACGTGATGATCGAGGTCGTCGGCCAGTTGGTCAGCGAGCCCTACGTGCGGATGACGCTGGCGGTGATGGAGGCGTTCGGGGTCACGGTCCTGGAGCGGGTCGCGTCCGGCACCGCCCGATATATCGTCGCGGCTCCGCAGGCGTATCAAGGCCGCGAGTACCCGATCGAGCCCGACGCATCCAACGCTTCTTACTTTCTCGCGGCACCGGCCATCGCCGGGGGAAGAGTCACGGTGGAGGGTTTAGGGACGGTCAGCATCCAAGGCGATGCTCTTTTCGTGGATATCCTGGAGCAGATGGGCTGCCGGATCGAGCGGGGCACGGAACACCTGACGGTGCACGGTCCGCCGCCCGGTGCACGCTTGCGGGGGATCGACGTCGATCTCAACCGGATGCCGGACATGGTTCAGACGCTGGCCGTGGTAGCGCTCTTTGCGGAGGGCCCCACCCACATCCACAACGTCGGCAACCTCCGCCTCAAGGAAACCGACCGGCTGGCGGCCTTGGCCCGGGAACTCGCCAAGCTGGGCGCCGCGGTGGAGGTGGAGTCCGACGGCCTGGTCGTACGCCCGCCGGGCACCGTGGTTCCCGCGGAGATCGAGACCTACGCCGATCACCGTATGGCGATGAGCTTTGCACTGACCTCGCTACGTTTGGAGAACGTGGCCATCAAGGACCCCGGTTGCGTAAGCAAGACCTTCCCGGACTTCTTTGATCGGTGGCAGGCCTTCGCACGCTGAATCCTCGTTCACCCGAAGTTCCGGGAGTAGGCACCGCATAAATCCTGCCGGCGGCTGAGGTTGTGGTTTTGAGGGGGGGCTACGGACTGACTACATGCCTGCTCGTACCCTCGGAACAGCGATTTTACACGCAACAGCGCCTGGCCAATCGGAGGAACTCCGGATTAGAATGCCCGCCGGCTTGGTGATGCCCCGCGGCAGAAAGGAAACCCCGTGTCGAAACCACAGGCCCAAGCGGCGACGGATGACCAAAACGCTCCGAAGACCCGGGCAGACGACGCGGATATTCCGGCAGGTGATTCACCACCGCAACCACGGTGGCCACTGGTGTTCGGCGTAAGCGCCTGGGTCCTCTGGCTCGGGTTCCTGGTGGTTATGATGGTGGTTCGCATGAGAACGACCGCGGTATGAGGCGGTCAGGATGAGTATGACGGCGACGGCACCGGCCACGTGGAACCACGAGCGCTTCGAGAGCAACGTCGCGGCATTGGAGCGTGTGCAACCCGAGTTGGCCCGGCGGCTGACCGACCTGAACCTTCCCCGAACCATCGAACCGGCCCATGGTCGTGATGGCACACTGACTTTTCGTATCCCCGGTCCCGACCGGCGCCGGGGCTGGTTGGGGCGCACGTCGATGCCGTCGATCAGCGCGCCCGCCGCGATCGAGCACTTCAAGCTCGACGGGGCCAACGTTCTGATTCCGCTCGTGGGAACCGGTGTGGAAGCCGACCTGCTCTGTAAGCGCCTCGCGCGGCACATGGCGGTCTTCGCGTACGACGCCGATCCTGTCAATGTGAAACTTGCGTTGTACGTCAGTGACCTCGCCGAGCACTTTCGCGACGGCCGACTGGTCCTGCTGACCTTTGATCCGATCGGGGACGCCCTGCAGAGGTTCCTGTCCGAACATCCCGGGTACGATTTCCCCCACCGCCTGCTGGTTCACCCGGCGGTATCGCCCCAGGCACTCGATCAACTCCGGACAGCGTCCGAAGCCGCCGCCGCCACGCTCATCGAGTGGCGGTTGCGGACCGCACAACAGGTGGCGGCCGAACTGGGCGAGAGGCCCAAGCCAGTCGTCGGGCAACGTCCGCGGGTGGTCGTGCTGTCGTCCGATCCCCGGCCCGGCGCGCTCGCCACGGTGGAGCGGTTGGCCGGTGCCTTGGCCGAATTGGACTGGCCCGCAGCAGTACACGCGCCGTCGTCTCCAGATCGGTGTCACAATCTGGCACGCTTGATTCAGATTCGCGACCACCGGCCCGATCTGGTGTTGTTCTTCAATTCGTGCGCGGGGCGCTTGACGGACTTCATTCCTCCCGACCAACCGGTCGCCTCCTGGTTCTGGTCCGACAGTGCGGTAGGCCCGGCCCTCCAGGAGGGCTATGGTTCGGGGCATCACATGTTTGCGGCGACACCCGGGTTGTGCGGACAACTGCGCGAAGGCGGCGTGAGCCCCGAGCGCGTGCACCTTCTTGAAGCCGGCGTTGATACGTCGATCTACAAACCGGTGGCGATCGATCCCCAACGACGCAAGTTGCTGACCTGCGCGGTGGCCATTCTGGCGGATGCGGCGGATGAATCCGCGGCTGCGGTGGGCATTAAGCATAGTCGCCCACTCGCCCTGTGGAAGAAGATCCGTGCCTTGACCGCACGCCGTGCACACGAATACACGTCATCCACGGCCGCCCAAATCGTGATGGAGGCGGAGCGCGCCATTGGGGTAAAGATGACCTCTGAAGAAGTACGCGAGAAGTTCGCCCAGGCGATACGCCAGCGCCTGGCAGGAACGGCTATCGTCCGCGCTACCGTCATCGGTCTGCGGCGTGCCGGTGTTTCCGTAAAGGTTTGGGGAAGCGGTTGGAAGGAAAGCGCTGAGCTTCGCGACCTCGTCGCCGGGCCTATTCCCGACGCACCAAGTTGCAACGAGATTTATCAGTGCGCCAGCGCGGTCGTTTTCCCGGTTTTCGATGCTTCGGCGGCCCAGGCCATCCTGGAAGTCACCGCCGCGGGGGGGCAGGCAATCTTCAGGACGTCCGAAGTCGAGCTGAGCACGCTTCATCCGCAGACGGTGGAGGTGTTCGAACTGCTGGGGCAATACGGCGATCTCAAAGCCTTGCTCTCGCGGGTTCGTGAAGCAGGAGTTACGAATGGTCAGCAGGTCTCGAACGCGGCAACGCCCCGGCAATGTGTCACTACGGAGCACTCCCTGATACGCCGCTGGACGACGATTCGCGATACGTTGAGCGGACGCGTGTGAAGTCGGCGGTGTTCGTGGGCCGATATTGCTGTCAGAGGGTTGTCCCGCGTGCAGGCCCCAAGCCACAGGTTGTGATTTCCGGCAAGCGGTCGATTGTTGACCGGGCCTGAGCGGGAAAGGCCTTGCCGGGGCTGGACTTCCCGGCGTGTGCGCCGTAAACTAATAATGGCTTCGCAACTCAGATTCCTCAGTGCTCGGGGCAGCGTGCTGTGCGCTTTGCTTATCGGGCTGGTTCGAAGAGGAGATACGGTGTTCGCGTAACGAGCATTACCGCGGAGCTAATTGTGAACTCGCGAACAGACAGTCATTTCTCGCCGCTCGCCCCGTCGAACGCCAAGCAAGTGACGGCGTCTATCTTCAGCGGCTCGGGCACCGGTCAGAGCATCGAGATTCACCGCGCCGTTTCGCTGGTGGGATCACGATCGGGGTGCAAGATCACCTTACGGCACGCCGATGTCTCCGCGGTGCATTGCGCCATTGTCAACACGGGCGAAGAAGTCTACCTGCGCGATCTGGTTTCCAAATCGGGCACCCATCTCAACGGGTTGCCGGCCGAGTGCGAGAAGCTTGCCGATGGCGACATCATCCGGGTGGGCCAATGGGAGATCTCGCTGGAGATCCACACTCCCACGTCGGACGATGGTACCAACTCGTCCGCACTCAATCTCGATCCCGCGCCGACGGTCCTGGCGCTGAAGAACTGCAATGGCGGCTCGTTGGTCAAGCTGCGCCGCCCGGTCAGCCTGATTAGCAGAAAGGCCGGCGCCGACTTTGTCGTGCAAGACAAGCTGGTTTCGCGGGCCCACGCCGCGGTGTTCCTGCTCAACGGGCAACCCGTCATCTGCGACCTGCTCAGCGAAAACGGTCTGATGATCAACGACGAGCCCAGCCGCTTCGGCGTCATCCATTCCGGCGACACGCTTACCCTGGGGCGCGCGAAGGTGCGCGTGGTTATTCCCTCACCCACCATCCAACCTACCCAAGAGGATGGCTCGAGCGTGGGGGCTTCCGATTCGACGATCAAGCCGCAGGGCGACCATTCCGACCTGATCGACATCCGTAGCGCCGAACGCAAGGACGGTTAGTCCGGCGTTTCACCGATGCAACGATTGTCGTGTTAGCGTGGTTAGCCCTAATACTGTTCATTTAAGGATCTTGACGCAGCGTTCGATATTCATGAGATGCGGCGTCGGGCGGTGACGGGGACGAATCGGGTAATTGCTCATCTTGCGTTTGACGCCG
>JAUWNF010000411.1 GCA_030612785.1 Phycisphaerales bacterium | reverse complement strand
TTGTGCTGTACCAACTCACCGACCACGGGCGCTCGACCGCCGAATCTCTCGGCATTGATCCGGGTCCCCGCTCACGCGCCAGTGCGGAGCATTCGTACTGGGTGAACAAGGTGGCTGAGGGCTTTGAGAAGCGTGGCTTTGAACTCACGCCTGAGTTCCACATCGAAGGCGACGGAGACGTGGATCTCCTGGCTGAGAGGCCTGGCGAGCGCGTGGCCATCGAGATTGAGACTGGGAAATCGGACATCAAGGAGAACCTGGCTAAGCTCCGCGGGAAGGGGTTCGATCGGGTTGTGATGGTGGCGACGTCACCGGCGGCGGTGGGCGCTTGTCAGCGGGCTGTCGACGAACGGGAACGTGGTTCACAGCCGCCCGTCGAACTGCTGACGTGGTTGGATGTGGGGTGACGGGAACGTTGGTGCCTACTGCGGACCCGTGCGGTTTGCCTCGAAGGATGCGAAGTCGGTCAGGTCCACCGCGCCGTCGCCGTCCATCTCCATCATCTCGCATCCGGGCGGGGCGGTCCCGCCGGTCCCGGTGAAGCAGGTTTGGAAGCGGGCGAAATTCTGGAGGGCAACGTCGCCATCGAAGTCGTGGTCGCCGGGCAGGGCCAGGCAAATGGCACCGGCATCCTCGATCACTTGTGAGTTGCCTGCCAAGTCCCAGGCCTCGAAATCGACGGTGTAGGTGCCGGGCTCAGCTCCATCACTGTCCCATGTTCCTTGGTACAAGCTCCCCCCCGCGGGGCTCAGGTCGATCCCAATGTTCGTGGCGTCCTTCCGAACGGTGGCTTCGGGCGGCCACGCATCCTGAACGCCCGAGAGCGCGTCGGTGACGTTGATCGATAGATCGAACACCCTGCCGATGGGTACGCACCCGGTCGGCGTGACGGTCGGGTTCGTGATGACAGGATCGGTAAGGTCAATGGTGATCGATAACGCGGAAGAAGCCCCAGATTCGTTTCCGGCGGCATCCTTAGCCGTTGCCGATATCTGGTGGTTGCCCTCACTCAAGGTGCTTGACACTATCGACCTGCTTCCATCGGCCGTGATGACATTGCCCAACGGTGTGGAGGCTTCGTACAGAGTAACCTCGGCATCGGGCTCTGCCGTTCCGGCAAAGGTCGGAGTCGGGGTGCTCACGATGTTGTCGTTGAGGAAACGGCCACCGGTGAATCCGTCCTCGATCATGTCCGGCTGCGAAGGAGGATCGGGGGCCAGCGTATCGAGGGTGAAGATGAATGGATCGGACTGGCCCGACTCGTTGGCGCAGTTCTCCTGGGCGGTGGCCGTTACCCCGTTTGTGCCCTGGTCAAGCGCCGCAGTGATCTCGAAGTCACCGGTGGCCGGGTCCGATTGGCCACTGCCCACGACCGAACCACCAACGTAGAGTCGGACTAGGCTATCCGCCGAAGCCGTCCCCTGGATAGTTGCGTCATTGGTCAGCAGGTCGTTTGGGTCGCGCCCGGTGTCGTTGGCGAGGCCGGTGATTGTCGGGATTGCCGTGGCGATGCCGGGGAGGTGGACCGTTCCGGGGTCGCCGTCTCCCAGTCCGTAGCATGCCCCTGCTCCGCCGGCAACTGCGCTGGCGGGCACGCAGACAGGATCAGAGGTGCCAGCCACGATGATTCTGCCACCAGCGCCTCCGCCGCTACTGAATGGTTCCGAAGGAGCGCTGCCATCACCGCCTTGTGCCGAAAGCGTCCCGGTCAACTCGATGGTGGGAGCGGACATGACGATATATCCGCCGCTGCCGCCACCGCCACCCGCTCCAGGAAGTTCGATCTCAGCGTTGACTCCGTCGGCCCCGTCGGCCGACACGGTTCCTTCTATAGTGATGGTATCTGAGGCCACCAGCCGGACGTATCCTCCACCGCGACTGCCGCGGACCAGCACATAAGGAAGCAACCGAAAGTAGTCGCCACCCGCGGAACCGAAGACGAGATCTGGATCGCAGTTGCCCAGCGGGTCACATGGATCCACGCTTTCGCTTCCGTAGATGTCGCCACCGTTGCCGCCCGGCACGGTGTTCTGGCAGGATCCGCCCTGTCCGCCATGTCCCGCCCCCGTGGGGTTGTACAACGCGCCGTGCGTATCCCAAGCGAAATCGTCGCCGTGGCCAGGACCACCATCGCTATGTCCGTCCTCCTTGCTGAAGCCGCAGGCGTCGGCATGGATCGAGGAGGTCGAGTCGACGTAGATCGTGTCGGCCTCCAGCATCAGGTAGCCGCCGATCCAGGTGCCGCCGTCCCACTGAGCCTCTGGAACTACGATGCTGCCGCCGTCGACTACATGGACGGCATGCCACATGTCAACGTTGCCCGAGAGAGTTGTGCCAGGCTGTCGGATATAGAGCTCCGCGTTGTCGGCTTCGATCTCTAAGTTGTCGTAGGTGACGTTGAAACTCTGCAAATGCTCGAGACGCTGACCGCCGACACCCACGAGAATCGGTGTGCTTGTCAGCGTCTTCGTGCCTAGCAGCGTGGTGCCACAATATGCCTGGAAGGTCGACCCGTTTCGCACCATCCTCAGGTGTCCAGAAGTCTCGGAGGTGTCCAGTTCACCCCACGGCTGAGGGTACGCAATGTAGCGGTCTAGGTCCGCAGCTAACCCACGCTCCCGTCCTACGCTGCAAACGTACGGCCCCGTGGCCTCGTAGAAGATTAGCCCGCACCAAGTGGATTTCCCTGGACCGGGGTATGGAGCAGAGAAACTGTCGTAGTACACGCTCACGTCGAAATCACCGACGAGGACGAAATTGGCAAACAGATATCCTCCGGAATAATGCGGTGGTTCACCAGCACCTTGATCTCCGGTGACTTGAAGCTGCTCGGAAACCACCTCAATTGTGACTCCCGGGTCCGTCGTGATGTGGAAAAGAACCGTGTCAAGCCCCTCGGCAAAGTCCTCGGAAATCACAATGTCCGCTCGCGATACGGAGGCCACTGTTGGCCATAGGGCTAGACTCGCAGCCAATGCGATAAGTCGATTGCCTGTGGGTCGTAGTGGCATGAACATCTTTCCCAGTAACCTCATACGTGCCTCTTTCTGTCGCGGTCCATCGTTAGGCCAAGTCGCTTCTTCGCCTCAGACGCCCGGGAAGGAAGCCTGAAGACCTGCGAAATCTGCAAGATCCACGTCCAAGTCATCATCCATATCCGCATAATCGCAGCCACCTGGGTAGACAACCCCCGGTCCCATCATGCATCCGGCGAAGATGCTGAAGTCGTTGAGGTCGACGTCACCGTCTTGGTCGAGATCGCCAAACTCGGCTGGCCAACAGGCCACGTTCCCTTCATATCGATCAGCCTGCATCAGCTCGGTCCCGTCAGTGCTTCCTCGAACGTGGAATAATCGGTCAGATCGACATCGTTGTCGCCTTCCATGTCCATCATCTCGCATCCGGCCGGAGCGGTCCCGCCGCCGCCTGTGAAGCAGGCCTGGAGCCGGGCGAAGTCCACGAGATCGACGTCGCCATCGAAGTCGTGATCGCCGGGCAGGGCCAAGCAGATCGTCGCGGCGTCCTCAATCAAGGTGTTGTTCCCGGCCAGGTCGATCCGGCCCAGAAACCCCTTCCGCACATGACCCTCCTCGGCCATCGCTCCCGCTGAAGCTCCCGAAGCAGCGCCGCACCACCATCGTAGGGAATCCGCCGGCTCGGTTCAAGCGATTCCGGTTATTCTTCCAGCGGGGGTTGAAACGGGGCCAGTGATTGGGCCGAAACCAGGGATGTGTGGGCGGAACGCATCTCGCCCCGCCTGCCTGTGACCGCCAGCGCGAATGTGAGTCCGCGCTCGGACGAGCCTTACACCACCCACGTCTCTCCCCAGCCCGTTCCGCAAGCTCCATCCATCACCGCTCGCGCCCTCCGCCGCGTCGCTTCTCCCGCAGCACGTTCTGGATCACCGACCAGGCGGCGCCGGCGTCGGAGGAGACGTCGTCCCAGCGGCCGGTGAAGCGGCCGCAGAATGAAGA
>JAUWNF010000117.1 GCA_030612785.1 Phycisphaerales bacterium | reverse complement strand
TTCATTCTCTGCGCCCTCTGCGTCTCTGCGTTCATGAATAATTCGGGCCAGCTATCGGAAGCGGGGGGCGCTTCAGCGAACTTTTCCGGTCTTTTTTTGCACAATTCCTGCTTGAACGACAATAACACGGTGTGGCCGTTGTAGCTCAGCGCGGGGTGTGACGGCATCCGGCGTGATTGATTCATCCGCGTCGGCCCGTTCAAACCCGTTTCCCTCGGAATCTCAATTGGCTTAACAAGACCAACCGCGCGTCTGTGATGCAGAAGTGCGGTTCCGTTCGCCGACTTAAACAATCACAGGTTTGAGGTTGCGGCGCCAAAGGAGGACACTGAGCGATGGTTAAACAGAACAAGGCGATAGCGATTGCGGCAATCGCGGTCCTGATACTTGCCGGTGTCGGGACGTGGCTTCTCTTCGCGGACTCCCCCGCCATAGTAATTGAGCCAGTCGTCCTGAACGATAACCCGGACGATCGCGCGCCGGCGGACCCCAAGAAGGAGCCCAAAAGGGGCGGACGGAACCGCAGTGAACCCGAAGACGTCAAGATTGACGACAAGAAGAAGGACAAACCCTTCGACGAATGGACGGAGGAGGAAATCACGCGGCGAACCGGCCGGACGGACCGCTCCGGCAGTTTGGCGCCGTGACTCCGGCTGGCCGCAAACAGTGTGCCTCTGCCTGCACTCGATCCGGCCTCTATTCGTCCGCCGTGCGGTATAACCCGCGCTCGCACGCCACGGTGAACGCTTCCGCCGAACTCTTGAGCCTTTCCCAGGCTTGGCGGATGCGGTCGGCTTCGGCGGCGTCCACCTCACCGTCGTCTTCAATCGATTTGGTGACGGTGATGAGCAGTTGGCTGAACTCCTGGACCAGCCGCTGCGTGGTCATCAACAGTTCAGTTTGTATGTCGCTGTCGGGTGGCGCGGGATTGGATACAAAGAATCCACCGGCCTCGTGACAGAGCCAGTTCACCACGTCGGTGCTGCGGGTGGCCTTGACGATGTCAGCCAAGCGATCGAGGGGGTTGCGGGCTCCGCTGGCATCGGGGTCGTCCTGGGATGATTCCTGGCACCATTTGTAGATCAGGGCCGGGGACAACCGCAGGGCGCCGGCCAAGGCCTTGACGCCGATTTCGTCGACCGACTCGCGCAGTACTTCGTACGATCGCATGATCCCACTTGCCTCCGTGGAAACGCTAACCCGGATTATTCATGAACGCAGAGCCGCAGAGATCGCCAAGGAGGGAAACCATCTCTTATTCATTCTCTGCGGCCTCTGCGCCTCTGCGTGAGGTTTTTGTCCGGGCCAAGACCCTATGCTGACACGTTGCTTTCGCTCGTGCAGCCATTATAAAGCCTGAAGGCGACGGGATACACTCGGCTGCCTGAAACGTCAAGAAGCGAATCGCAACCATATGACCGAACACGTCCAGACCAAGACGGAAATCAAGGCTGCTCTTGACCGGTTCCAGGCCCGCCCGCGCAAGCGGCTCGGACAGCACTTTCTGATCGACGGGAACCTGATGCGGCGGCTGGCAGCCTCCGCCGATTTGGGTGACGACGACACCGTGCTGGAGATTGGTGCGGGCACCGGCGGGCTGACCGATCTGCTGGTGGCCCGGGCCAGGTGTGTCCTCGCGGTGGAAGTCGACCCGGCGATGCAGGCGATTCTGCGGGAACGCTTCGCCTCAACAACCAACTTCGCACTGATCGTAGCCGACGTGCTTTCGGGTAAGAACCGGTTGGGCGATGAAGTGCGCCGGGCTCTGGAGGCGCTGAGCCCGGCGGAACGTACGCATTTCAAGCTGGTCGCCAACCTTCCGTACCAGGTCGCCACTCCCACCCTGGTGAACCTGCTGCTCTCCGACACACCGCCGGTGCTCTATTGCTTCACCGTGCAGAAGGAGGTGGCCGACCGGTTTCTGGCTTCGCCACGGACTAAGGACTACGGCCCCCTGTCAATCCTGTTCCAGGCGCTGTGCGAGGTTCGTCCTCTCGCCGTGGTGCCGCCGTCGGCGTTCTGGCCGGCACCGCAAGTCGCCTCAACCATGCTGCGTATCACGCCCGCGGTCAAGCCACGGTATGACGGCACGTCGCCGAGACGGTTTATGGAACTGGTCCGCGCCGGTTTCGCCGCGCGCCGCAAGACGCTGCGTTTCAACCTGCGCCGGTATCTCGGTGCCGAGGCGACCGCCGAACTTGAGCGCCACAACGACCTGCACCGTCGGGCAGAGGAGCTGAGCGTCGCCGAGTGGGTCGCGCTGGATGCGCACGTGACGGAGAAGGTAACCCCCTCGCAAGAGGACTGAAGGGGCTGTCGGTTTAATATGTAGCGTCGCCCTTTGTGGGCGGCGCACTCTCGTTTTTCGTCACCCACAAGGGGTGACGCTACATTGGGGACCACCACGAGCGACTGACGGTCTCCTCGGCGCGGGACACGCGGCGCCCACCCTACTTTTGGATCACCTTGAACGCGAACAGCTTCGACAAATCGGTCAGCTCGTCGAAGTGCAGACACCGGTCGATGATCTGTTCGGCGGTCACATCGGTCACCACGCCGTCGGCCAGCTTGCAGAACTTCGCGATGACTTCGTCGTCGGTCATGGGGTTCTCGGCGTGTCCGCGGGGGAAGTCCACACGCTGGTCCACCTTTTTGCCGCCGGTCATGGTCACGGTGATATGGTTGGGGATGCCCTTCGGGTATGCGGGGTTCAATTCCGGTTCCTCAGTGATCTTGGTCTTATCCAGCAGTCCGAGCACCTGGGGGTCTTTCAGCCGCTCGTCGGCGAACGACTCACGGGTTACATCGCCGTCGATCAGCGCGACGGCCGTACAGTACCCCATCGAGTGATCGGCCGTCTCGCGTGAGGTCGGGCGCCATTTTTCCGGTTCGGACCCGATGATGCTGACCGCCGCCTCGAAGCTGCCGATGTGAATCTCCTCGACCTTGGTCACGTCGATCTGCGGCCGGAGTTGCAGCATGGCGTCGATGGCCGACTGCGAATGGTACTCCGCCGGCCAGAACTTGATGTAGGTCTTGTCGATCATGAAGTCGCCCTCGGTGCCGAGGATGACGTTCTTGGCGTCGGGGATCGACAGTTGGTTCATCAGCCCTTTGGGCCCTTCAAAGATTTCGTAAGGCCCGGTCATGCCGCGGTGGGCGAGACCGGCGGCGAAGATGCCGTTGCGGGCGGCGTTGGAAAAGGCACATGCCTTCCAGTGCGAAATCTGCCCCGTTCGCGTCTGCCGGGTGGTGATGTTGCACACGCCGGCCAGCCCCAGAGCGTGTTCGAGCTGGTCTTCGTTCAAACCCCACAGCTTGCCGGCCAGCAGGGCTGTGGACAGGGCACCGTAGGTCACATGGTCCCAGCCGTGGGCCCGGAGGCTGTCGGCGTCACACAGGCGGCACTGGATTTCGTAGCCGATCACCGTCGCGAGGATGGCGTCCTTGCCGGTTTTGCCGGCGGCCTGGGCGACGGCCACCGCCGCGGGGATGTTATCCGAGGGGTGCGCCGGCTCTCTGCTGAGGTAAGTATCGTTGAAGTCCAGATAGCGCACCATAGCCCCGTTGGCAAAGGCGGCCAGTGTCGGACAGGTGCGGTGTTCGGTGCCCCAGACGGAGGCGCCCGACGCGTCGTCAGTAGACGTCGCCACCGCCCGGGTAATCTTGCCCGGCGGGCTCCAGTAGGCCCCCAACGCGGTCCCAATGGAATCCAGCACGCGTCGTTTGACTTCATGGATGGTCTTGTCCGGGAGCTGATCGTAACTGAGCCGATGTGCCCAAGTCGCCATTTTTCTACCGATTGTTGCCATGGTGATGCATCCTTCTCTTTCTCGTTATCCTGCCATGCACGCCACGTTTCCCGAAACCGGCCCGGAGGTCCACGTTTGGGTCCGACGGACCTTTGACCGACCCCGCACTATACCAGGACCTCACTCCGCTGACCACCGAGAAGCGTCCACCCCTCGACGAGCCAGCAGACTGCTGCTCCTCGTTGACCGGTGGGCTGAACCGGTTTACATTGAAGCTCGAGGCAGGCGATAGGAGACGGTGTGGAGGTATGTGATGGCGCTCAAGATTGCAAAAATCCTGTATCCCACGGATTTTTCAGAGCTCTCGCTGGTCGCGCTGAAATACGCTCGCGAGTTGACCGCGATGTTCTCCGCCCATCTACACTGCGTGCACGTCGTCGACGAAGCCTATCAGTACTGGTCGGCCATGGGGCCCGAAGCGGCGCCGCTGGGGCCCGCGGTGGAGGATATCACCAGCATGGTTGAAACGCAGATGGACCAATTCGCCGATCAGTACCTGATCGGTATGAAGTACGCCCCGGTTACCAAGGTGCTCCACGGTCGGCCGTTCAAAGAGATCGTCACCTACGCGCAGGAGGTGATGATCGACATGATCGTGCTGGCGACGCACGGTCGAGGCGGGCTGGTTCACGCGCTGTTGGGCAGCACGGCGGACAAGGTGATCCACAACGCGCCGTGTCCGGTTCTAACGGTCCGGGCGTCCACGGGCGAAGAGGCGTTGTCTTGACCGTGCCGCGTCCAGATGCCCCGGGTGCCCGTGGATGGGCGGTAGAAAGTACGTTGGGGCGTACGGCAGATTCGGATCTTCAGGAAGTCCACATGGCCACACCTGCTGGGGATGCTGCCGCAACTCGTGCCATAGTCCGCCGAAACTGGATCTGGGCGGCGGGGGCCGCCGGGATCATGTTGTATTTCGGAATCCCCGCGACCGGTTTGGACGCTTTCGCACCCCAGAGGCATGGATGGATGCTCTTTGTATATACTCTGCAGTTCGGCGGCGGCGCGATGGCCCTGGCGGCCGTGCTCTCTTTGGCCGGGGTGCCCCTGGCACTACTGTACGACGCGATCGTGAGCATATTCATCGGTGTGGCCCTGGTGGTCAGCGGCGTGCTGGTCTATGCCGACAAGCCACACCAAGCGGTCTTCAATATCCTGTTTGGGTTGATTTTCGCGCACTCCGGCTACCGGAACTTCCGCGAATTCGGTCTTGTGGCGTCCTTGCGCCTGTGGGTTTCGGAACCCGAGGAGTCCGATCAACCGTAGGACGTTGGACAACCATGACTCTCTTGGAGAAACCCCACATGCCCACGCCAACCGAGGGCGCTGTTGCCGTCCGTTCCGCGGTTCGTTCCAACGCGGTCTGGGTGGGGCCTGCGGCTCTGCTCATGCTCTATTTCGGCGTGTATCGTGGTCTTGGCGCGGACCCGTTGGAGGGCTGGGCGACGCGGCTCAAAGTAGGCTCATGGGTGGTGTACTACACCATGCGAATCGGCGGAGGCATGATGCTGCTGTCCGCCTTGTTCTGCTTGACGGGCTCCCGCCGCGCCCTGTTGTTCGACGCCTTCGCGAGCGTGTGCATCGGCTTGGCTCTGGCGGTGAGCGGCGTACTGCTCGGGTTTGATACGGGGATGCGCTTTCTCCTGCTCATCTTCTTCGGGGTGCTGTTCATCCACTCCGGCTACCGGAGTTGGAGGCAGTACCATTCCCTGGCATTCGCTAAAAACCCTGACGGCAAAGACTGAGAAACCTGCCAGAAACCGCGGAATGTCAAGGATGAGGAGGTGGTCTTTGCGGCCTGGTAGCGTCACCCCTTGTGCGTAACAAAAAGCGAGGCTGCGCCGCCCACAAGGGGCGACGCTACAGATTGGTGTCCGGCTACACGGTCGCGCCGGTGACCACGGAGTCGACCATCTGCTCAATCCGCCGTGAGGAGAGTCGATCGTAAAACTCTCGAATGCTGTCGACCACCGCTTCCACATCGTCGGAGGTCATGTGCGGGTGCATCGGCAACGAGAGCAACTCGCCGCACAACGATTCCGTGCAACTCAGCGGAGCGGACACTATACAGTTGTCCTCGTAGGCCGGCTGACGGTGGATCGGAATTGGGTAGTGAATCCCCGCGGACACGTTGTGCCTGTTGAGGTGATCCAAGAGCCGATCACGGTGCGCACAGCGAATCACGTACAGGTGATAGACGTGGTCGCGGGATTCGGCCGTTACCGGTGGCACCACCGGGAGATCGGCGAGCTTCGCCCGGTACATATCCGCCGTTCGCCGGCGGGCGTCGTTCCAGGCATCGAGCCGGCGCAGCTTCACGCGCAGAACAGCGGCCTGGATGGAATCGAGCCGGGAGTTCGTGCCCCGGTTCTCGTGGTGGTACTTCACCAGGGAGCCGTAGTTGCGCAGCCGCCGGATATGGTCGGCCACTTCGTCATCATTGGTCACCACCGCACCACCGTCCCCGCACGCGCCCAAGTTTTTGCCGGGGTAGAAGCTGAAGGCCGCCGCCTGACCTAGCGATCCGCAGCGCCTCCCCTTGTAGAAGGCGCCGTGGGCCTGACAGGCATCCTCCAGCACGGTCAACCCATGTTCCTCGGCGATGATACGAATCTGGTCCATGTCCGCCGGCTGACCGTAGAGGTGCACCGGAATAATGGCCCGCGTCCGGCGGGTGATCGCCGCGGTCAAGCGTCGGGGGTCGAGGTTGTACGTCTCCGGATCGTGATCGACCAGTACGGGCATCGCCCCCACCTGGGTGACCGCCAGGGCGGTGGCGATGAACGTGTTGGCCGGAAGGATCACCTCGTCGCCGGGGCCGATGTCGAGGGCCCGCAGCGCTAGGGTCAGCGCGTCGAGTCCGGAGCCCACGCCCACGCAGTGCTTGACCCCGCAGAACTCGGCGAACTCCTCCTCGAAGGCGCCCACCTCCTCACCGAGCACGAAGGCGTTGCTGGTCAGCACGGACTGGATGGCCGCGTTGATCTCCTCTGCCAACTCCTCGTGCTGGCGTCGCAAGTCGACAAACTGCACCTTACGAGTGGTGGGGCGAAACCGCGTGCGAGTCATCGTGTCCATGATGGATTCCTTTTCTCATTTTCAGCCGTTCTGATCGGCGTTGGGGGCTAGATGCCGGTCGCTACGAGCTCTTGTGCCCCGCTTTCGACAGGGGCCTCGATGCTCACCTCGGCTCCGTGCGCCCGCATGGAGTCGTCCGTAGCGACGAGCGCACGTACCACTTGGGTGGCTGCAGCCGCGTTGTTAATGGGCTCTTGGCCCTCCATGATGCACTCCACGAAGTGCCGGCACTCCGCTTGCAATGGCTCACCGGCGGCAATCTTGGGGATCAGCACATCGCCGTCACGGATGATCATGCGCGCCGCCCCGAAGCTGTCCGCATACTCCGATTCCCGTTCGAGATTAACCGACTTATCGTATACGCGCACGGGTTCGATCAGGTCCATGTCGTCCCACACGATCATCTTCTTCTCACCCACGACGGTGATCTCGCGGACTTTCTTGGGGTTCAGCCAACTGGTATGGGCGCAGGCCAGTACGTTGTCCGGATAGGTGTACGATGCTACGACCACGTCATCGAGCGGGCGGTGCAGGTAGCACTCGCCGCGGGCGGTTACCGATTCGGCGGGCGCGTTCAGCCAGTAATCGAAAATGCTGATGTCGTGGGCGGCCAGGTCCCACGAGGCGTTGACGTCGTCGCGGATCGGGCCGAGGTTGGTGCGTGTGGCGTAGATGTAGTGAACTCGCCCCATGTCGCCGGAATGGATGAGTTCGCGGACCTTGCGGACGCCGTTGTTGAAGAGGAACACGTGGCCGACCGCCAGGACGAGCCCGCGGGTCTTAGCCAGAGTGCTCAGCGCCGCGCATTGCTCGACTGAACCACACAGCGGTTTTTCCACCAGCACGTGCTTTCCCGCGTCTAACGCCTGTTTTGTCAGGGCGTAGTGTGACTGAACCGGCGTAGCCACCACAATGGCATCCGCCGTACGATCGTCGATCACCGCGTGGGGGTCCGTGGTGGTTTCGATGCCCGGGATTCGTTGGCGCACCATTTCCAGGCGTTGTTCGTTCAGATCGCAGACCATGTGCACGCGCACGTCCGGCAGATTGCTGAAACCGCGGATCAAGTTGGGGCCCCAGCGCCCGGCGCCAATGCAGTTGATCGTAAGCATTCACATCCTCCCTGACTGATCGTTCCCTAACGGCGCAAGCCCGTCCCCACGAGGAAGACCGGCCGCAAAATGCTCCACCAGTCGATGACGGGCTTCATCTTGGTGTTGCCCACGTGCTTTGGCGGATAGATCTTCGTGCACGGCACCTCCGTGTGCCGATAGCCCAGCCGCAGCACCTTGAGCAGCAGATAAACCTCCAAACCATAAGCATCAAGCCAGCGCTGGTTCAAGTTGATGCGCTCGTCGTCCAGCAGAGACAGCTTAAACGCGCGGAATCCGTTGGTGGTCTCGGTCAGACGCTTGCCGGCGAAGCGGCTCATTAACCAGGGGTGCAGGCGCGTCGCCAGCTTGCGATAGAAGGGCATGTCGCCGCCGTAACCCCCGCCCGCCAGAAAACGCGAGCCCATTACCAGGTCGTAATCCTGGTCGCAGATGGGATCGAGCAGGCGCGGTATCTCGGAGGGGTCGTCCTTATTGTTGCCGGCTACGATAACCCCGAGGTCGTGTTCCGTGCGTCGGGCGTAGTTGATCCCCGCGCGCAGCGCAGCCCCTACGCCCATGACCTTGCCGAGTGACATGACCTCGGCACCCCGGTCCCGGGCGACTCGGGCCGTCGCGTCGGTCGCGCCGTCGTCAATGACCAGCAGCGTGTCTATCAGGTCCGGGTCGGTGCGCTCGACGACCTTCCCGATTTTGGCCTCCTCGTTGCAGGCCGGCACCAGCACGATGACGCGTTTGCCCTTGTACATCGCGCTATCCCGCCTCCACCAGAGTGTCGCCGCTCATCTTGAACCGCCGGGCGCACTGCGGGCAGTGCAGGGTG
>JAUWNF010000256.1 GCA_030612785.1 Phycisphaerales bacterium | reverse complement strand
CCCGCCCCCCTCCCACCACCCCGCCCCCCCCCCCCCCCCACCCCCCCCGGCCCGCCCCCCCCCCGCCGGCCCCCCCCCCCGCGGCGGCTGAGCGCCAAGTCAAGTTGCAGGAACGCCGCGTGTTCTGGTCCGCGCTCGGCGTGATTGTTGCCCTGGCCACTCTACTGGTGTCGATCCTACTCTGGTCCGGTTCGCGGAAAGCATCCGCCCCAACAAGCGCCCCGGCCGCTACTCAACCGGAGTAGGGACTTGGCCTCGACGGGCGTACTGCTATAATCCGCTCCCGAACATCTGCATCCGTATGGAGACGAGACCAGGTGGACGTTGGACTAGATGAAGGACAGGCCCTGCTCGTTGGAGGGGCTCGCGATTTCGCGCGGAGCGAACTGCTCGAACGCGACCGCCGGTGGGATGAGACGGATGAGACGGTTGCCGAGGTGCTTCCCGCCCTGGCGGAGATGGGTTTTTTGAACATCTGCATTCCGCAGGAACTCGGCGGATTGGGCTGTAGTTACGAAACTTACGTCCGAATCCTGCACGAGATCGCCTACGCGTCACCATCCACGGCGGTGACCCTCTCGGTGCACAACATGGTGGGCAACATCCTGGCGGTTTGGGCCCAGGAGCCGAAGCGTTCCGAGTGGCTTGGCCGCTGGGGCGGTACGGAGTCGTTCGCCGCCTTTGCGGTTTCGGAGGCCGGCGCGGGCAGCGATCCGGCCTCCAGTACCACCAAGACTGAGAAAGTCGCTGGCGGGTGGAAGATCAGCGGCGAGAAGATGTGGATCACCAACGGGCTAACCGGCTCGTGGTTCCTGACCATGGCCCGGACGGCGCCGAAGTCGGAGGGGAAGGTGTTCAGCGCGTTTTTGGTGCCCGGCGATGCGCCGGGACTGGAACGTGCCCCCATGCACGGCAAGATGGGCATCCGCGGTAGCGAGACGGCGGTAATCTCCTACGACGAGGTCTTCTGCCCCGACAATCACCTGGTGGGCCCGGAAGGCAAGGCCATGCAGGTGTTCATGTCCGGGCTGGACGGTGGGCGACTGGGGATCGCCGCCCAGGCGACCGGGATCGCCGAAGCGTGTCTGGACGAAATGGTGTCCTACGCTCGCGAGCGCAAGCAGTTCGGGCAGCTCATCGGGCGGTTTCAGGCAATTCAGACGATGATCGCGGATAGCGCGGTGGAGTTGGCGGCGGCCAAGGAGTTGATCCTGCGGGCGGCTCGATACATCGACGCGGGCAAGACCAGCCCGGCGGCGAGTGCCCAGGCCAAGCTGTTCGCCTCGGAGGCGGCCAATCGAATCGCCTACCGCGCGGTGCAGGTTCACGGCGGTTCGGGCTACGTACACGAATACCGCGTGGAACAGTTGTACCGCGATGCACGGGTCACAACCATTTACGAAGGCACCAGCGAGATTCAGCGTATCGTGATTGCCCGGTCGGTTCTCAGGCAGTGATGAGGGTGGCTCCGCCGGCGGGGATGACGGGGCTGTGCGAAACGGCTATCATAGGGACTGGTCACGGCGGCAACCCGCTTCACCTCCCAACCCAGTAAGAGGCTTTATGGTGATTATGGCGAATACGATGGATTACGAACTTCCCGAAGAAATGGTCATGCTGCGGGACATGGCCCGGAAATTCGCGGCTGAACGCATCGGCCCCAACGCCCGCGAGTGGGACCGCACGGGCGAAATCCCCCTGGAGGTAGTCAAGGAGCTGGGGGAATTAGGATTCTTGGGCGTGCGCGTGCCGCCGGAGTTGGGTGGGGCCGGCATCGGTTACCTGGGCATGTCCGTCATCATCGAGGAACTGGCCCGCCAGTGTGGCGGCACAGCGTTGATGGTCTCGGCCCACAACGGGCTATGCTGTGCCCATCTTATGGTCGGTGCCAACGACGCGCAGAAGAAGAAATACCTCCCGCCCCTGGCCCGCGGGGAGATGCTGGGTTCTTGGTGCCTGACGGAGCCGGGTTCCGGCAGTGATGCGGCGGCGCTCAAGACCAGGGCGGTCCTCGATGGTGACACCTGGGTGATTAACGGCTCCAAGGTGTTTGTGACCAACGGCTCCAGGGCGGGGGTCTATATCGTGCACGCGCGTACGGACCCGGAGGCGTCCAAAGCCAAGGGGATCAGTTCGTTTATCGTGGAGCGCGACACGGCGGGTCTGGAGATCGGTCCCAAAGAGGACAAGATGGGTGTGCGGGCCAGCGACACGGTCCCAGTTACGCTGGAGGATGTTCGCGTTCCGCGCGAGAACCTTTGCGGCGAACTGCACAAAGGCTTCTATGACGTCATGCGGGTTTTGGAGCGTGGACGTATCACCATTGGGTCCTTGTCGGTTGGGCTGGCCCGGGGTGCTTTTGAGGAGTCCGTGCGGTATGCCACGGAGCGGGAGCAATTCGGCAAGCCGCTGGCCAAGATGCAGGCCATCCAGTTCAAGCTGGCGGACATGGCCACACAGATCGACGCCGCCCGGTTGCTGGTGCGCAAGTCGGCGATACTGCAGGATTCCGGCAAGAGCAGCAACCTCGAATCGGCCATGGGCAAGCTCTACGCCTCGGAAATGGCCACCCGCGTATGCCTGGACGCGATCCAGATTCACGGCGGGTACGGATACTTGAAGGACATGCCGGTCGAGCGCCTCATGCGCGACGCGCAGCTCTGCGAGATCGGCGAGGGCTCCAGCGAGATCCAACGTCTGGTGATCGCGCGACAGCTTCTGGACCTGCCCAAGTAAACCCCCGGAGCAAGTACCATGGATTACGAGTTTGACGAAGACCATGCGGTGTTGCAGCAGTCGGTGCGGGACTTTGCCACGCGGGCGATCGCTCCGGGGGCGGCGCAGCGCGACGCCGAGCACCACATGCCGGATGAGCTGCGCAAAGAACTGGCTGACATGGGGCTGTACGGAATTACCATCCCCGAGCAGTATGGTGGCTCGGGAATGGGGTGCATCGCCTCGACCATCGTGGTGGAGGAGTTGTCCAAGCAGTGCGCCTCCACGGGCGTGCACATTAGCGCGCACGGCTCGCTGTGCGTCGATCCCATCACGATATTCGGGACCGAGGAGCAAAAGGCCAAGTATCTGCCGCGGTTGGCCAGTGGTGAGACCGTCGGCTGCCTGGCCCTCACCGAGCCGGGCAGCGGGAGTGACGCGGGGGCGGCGCGGTGTATGGCCGTCAAAAAGGACGACGGCTGGCACATCGACGGAACCAAGATATTCACCACCAACGGAGCCGAAGCCGGTGTGATCTGCCTCATCGCGGTGACCGACCCGGATGACAAGCGGCACCGTTTGAGCGCCTTCATCGTGGAGCAGCCAACCCCGGGGCTCAAGGTGGCTAAGTTGGAAGAGAAGCTGGGCATTTGCAGTACCTCCACCGCCGAGTTCGTGTTCGAGGACTGCGTGATTCCCAAGGAGAACTTGCTCGGGGATCGCGGTCGCGGGTTGCGGGTGGCGCTGACCACCCTGGACGGCGGGCGGATCGGCATCGCCGCCCAGGCATTAGGCATCGCCGAAGCCTGCCTGCGCGAATCGGTGCAGTACGCGGCCGAACGCAAGCAGTTCGGGCGCCCCATCGGCAGCTTCCAGGCCATTCAGGCCATGATATCCGACATGGCCACCGCCATTGCGGCCTCGCGCCATCTGACCTACCGGGCGGCTTGGCTGAAGGACCACAACAAGCCACACGAGTACGAAGGTGCCATGGCCAAGTTGTTCGCGTCGGAGACGGCCAATCGTGCGGCCCACGATTGCGTGAAGATCTACGTTGTCTACGTATAATTCAAAAAATATCCCGCGGAGCGTCTGCTCCGCGATGCGCGGATCACGGAAATCTACGAGGGCACCAGCGAGATTCATCGCCTGGTGATCGCCCGCGGCGTCATGAAGGCCTTCGAGCAAAACTGGAGAGCGCCGATATAGCAGCCATATTGAGTGCCTGAGAATCGAATACACGACGATGGCTCTTTGTGATTACATGCACTGATGCTCGAACCCCTGAAAGGGGTGATGGAATAAAGCCCAGGGCGAGCGCAGCGAGCCCTGGGTAGCTTGGCATCACAATTGCGAGCCCCCAACGGGGGCGACGGAGAATACACCTGACGCTACGGTGTGGAATCGATGGATTAGAAAACCAGATCGGTACAATCGAGGGAGTTTATTCACATGGCGGATACGACAAAACCGGTGGCGGTGATTGGTGCGGGGACTATGGGGCGCGGCATCGTGCAGGTGTTTGCCCAGTCCGGGTTCGAGGTGCGCATGTATGATGCGTACAAGCCGGCCATCGAAAGCGCCCAGGCGCTGATTAAGAAACTACTCGATAAGGCGGTGAAGAAAGAAAAGATCACCGCTGCCGATGCCGAGGCCACGCAGAAACGCATTACCGTCATGGGATCACTGTCGGAGATCGGCGACGCACAACTGGTGGTCGAAGCGGTCACCGAACAGCCCGATATCAAGAAGGAGGTCCTCGAGAGCATCGACGCGATACTGCCGGCGGACGCGCTGTTCGCCAGCAACACCAGCAGCATCAGCATCACCAAGTTGGCGGCGCTGACCAAGGACCCCAAGCGCTTCATCGGCATGCACTTCTTCAACCCGGTACCGGTGATGAAGCTCGTCGAGGTGGTCGTTGGGCTGGAGACCTCGGACGATACCGTCGCCCGCACGTGCGCCCTGGCGGAGGCCGTCGGCAAGACCCCGCTGAAGGTCAACGATTATCCCGGCTTCGTGTCCAACCGCGTGCTCATGCCGCTGATCAACGAAGCCATCGAGTGCTTCCACGAAGGCATTGCCGATGCCGAGACCATCGATAACGTGCTGACTTTGGGCTGTGCCCACACCATGGGCCCGCTGCACACCGCCGACCTGATCGGGCTGGACGTGTGCCTGGACATCATGGAAGTGCTGCACCGCGACCTGGGCTTGGACCGTTATCGCCCGTCGCCGTTGCTGCGTAAGATGGTGCAGGGCGGCCGCCTCGGGCGCAAGACCAAGAAGGGCTTCTTCGAGTACGAATAGCGGCCCTTGTTGGGTAGCGGCCGGCGTCTCGCCGGCCGGGGAGAATGGGTACCGTTCACTATCTACCGCCGGGTGCCGTGGCCACCGCGCTGCGTGGCCGTGACCGGGTCGGAGGCGGGCGTATGCTGGAAATCAAGAGTTGCCCATCCTGCGGGAGCGGCCGGATCAAGCGGGTTTGACGGAATTGGACCGCAGAGTTCCATAATCGCTCCTACACTGTGCCCGACCTCGAGTTTCATGAGTGCCCGAAGTGCGGCGAGCGTGTCTACGATCGCGAGGCCATGCGCCGAATCGAGTCCTACTCCCCGGCTTACGCGAGACGCCGAAAGGGGCGGTGCGTGGGTTGAGCCTGGGCTGGCGTCTTCGGGTCCTGCCGGTGGGTCGCCTGAGAAGGACGACGCACCCGCAGCCCCTAAGTCGCACGGGAGTGGTGTGCGGAAATAGTGACTGTCCGCTATTCCGCCAACACCGCCGCAAGCACCGCCCAGTAGGCTCACTGACCGACGCCCGTGAGATACTGGTTTCCGCATGCCGTCCCCAGTTGGAGCGTGCATGTGTGGGTGCCGGGGGAAGTCGGCTCAAAGAACACGCCGACCCCAAGGGTCTGGTTGGGGCCAAGGCTGAACGAGCCGCCACCC
>JAUWNF010000552.1 GCA_030612785.1 Phycisphaerales bacterium | reverse complement strand
ACGCACTGGCGGTGCATGACTCGGCAGTGCCAGCGCGACCCGGTCACCGGTCCATCGAGCAGCGTCTTCGGCCTGGTGCGCGGTGTACTGGCCCGCAAGAGCGGCCGGGCGTGCAGCTTCCAGCAGGCCATTGACTTTGTTGTGGTGGCGTTGAACCTGGGACAGGCCAAGGGAGGCAGCTACAGTGTGCAGGACCTGGAGATTGAGCGGGTTTTGCGGAGACATCGGCAAAGGAAGAGCGACAGGAACGGCAGGGTTGGGGTCCCGCTGGCGGAGGTGCTGCCCAACCTGACGCCGGACACGGTGTATTACCCCGGCCGAGGTGTCTCCCAACGTATCATTGCCCGTTACCACGTCTCGTACTGCGACCGGCCCGACAAGCCGTTCTCGGACCGGGCGTTCTTCCCGGTGCTCGACGAATCAGGCCGGTACGTGGTCGGCTACTCGGCGAGGTCCGTCCACGAGAAGTGCGAACAGTGTGGCCTCTATCACACACGAAACGCATCGTGCCCACCGAAGGAACGAGCCGGGTGGTACCGGAAGTGGCGTCACTCCCAGGGGTTCAGGGCGGAGCGCTGCCTGTACAACCTCTGGTTCGCCAGGCCGTTCATCTGCCGAACCGGCGTCGCGATTCTTTGTGAAGGGCCGGGTGACGTCTGGGCCTACGAGGAGGCGGGCATCCGCAGTTCGGTGGCCATGTTCGGCGTGAGCCTGTCGGCGGCACAGCGGAAGATGCTCCAGCGGGCCGGGGCGCTGACGCTGGTGTTCACCCTGGACAACGACGAGGCCGGGCAAAAAGCGAAGGTAACCCTCGAAGAGCAACTTCAACACTACTTCCGACTATTCTTTGTGGCACCGACCCACAAGCACGACATCGGCGAGATGCTTCCGCGCGACATACGCAAGCACCTCGCTCCCACCATCAACGGTGCGTCTCGCAGCAGGCAATTGGCACGGTAGGTGGGGAACGAAGCATGTCGGTACCGAGAGCATCGTTGAGTACGGTTGTGGTCTGTTTGTGCGGCAGGAAGCAGTCCGGCAAGAACACGGCGGCAAACTACGTCGTCGGACGGTTTCTGGTTGAAACGGGTCAGGTCCAACGGTTCGACATCTCCGAAAGAGGGCACCTGGAATACCTGCGCACCGAAGGTGAGGCCTGGGTGGACGTTGCCGAGGGTGCGTTGGCTGAGCACGGGTTCTGGGGGGTGGCGCTCTACAGCTTCGCCGATGCCTTGAAACAGTTCTGCATGGACGTCTTCGGCCTGACCTACGCGCAGTGTTACGGCAGCGAGGAGGACAAGAACACCCTGACCCAATTGAGATGGGAAGAAATGCCCACCTTCCAGGACCGCAACGGTGCGATGGTTCTGGACCTGCTGGACCGAAAGCGGTGCATGACCGCCCGCGAGGTTCTGCAATACTTCGGCACCGACGTCGTCCGCGAGATGTTCTCCGACGCCTGGGCCGCCGCCACCATGGCCCGGATCGGGCGGGACCGGCCGGCGCTGGCCGTCATCACCGACGGGCGCTTCCCCAACGAGGTCGCCGTGGTCAACGACAACGGCGGCAGGACACTGCGCCTGCTGCGCAACGTGTGTTCTGTCGATGCCCACGCCTCGGAGACCGCCCTTGACGACCTGCCTGATGAGACATTCACCCGCGTCCTCGACAACCGCCACATGACCATAGCCGAGCAGAACCGGGCCATGGAGGGCATGGTGACCCAATGGCTGGAGGGGTCACGGAACGTTAGCTGACCACACCAACCCACCACCGCGGAGCCTGACTACCACGCCCACGATCGTCTTGTTTGATCGCGAGCTCAGTCATGGTTGCTCCGACCTCGTATCAGGGCGGGAAGGGCCGCATCGCCGACGCCATACTTGACCACATCCACCTACCACCAGGGGCCGTGTTCTGCGACTTGTGTTGTGGAGCCGGGTCAATCTCTCTGGCGCTGATGACACGGGGCCGTCGGCCGCAAGACATCATCATGGTGGACAGGGGCCCGTACGGGGATTTTTGGCGGGCGGTGGCCGGCGGCAGGTTCGACCTTGGCCGGCTCGATCGCCACCTTCGACAGATGCCGTCCGATCCTCGGAAGATCAGAGCGCACCTGAAACAACTCTCCCGCGAACCGGTCAACGATGACAGCGTGTACGTCTTCCTGCTGTTGCAGGCCGGGTCGTTCGGCGGCAAGGCGATCGGGCAGAAGGGTGGAAGATGGACGAACAGCAGCTTTCGGGCCTTCTGGGAGCCGAAGCCGGGCTGCAACCGCAAGAGCCACGTCAACCCGATGATGCCCATGCCGGGCACCCTGCGGGAACGGGTCGCCGAGATCGTGAGCAACTGCGCCGGGCTCAGGGCCTTCCGCGCCGACGTGCGGACCTTCTCCGTCCCCGACAACGCGGTGATGTACGTCGACCCGCCCTATGAAGGCACGGCGGCCTACGCCCAACACACACTCGACGTTCGGGCGCTCGTGCAGGAACTGTCCGTTCCCTGTTACGTGAGCGAAGCCGTTCCGCTCACCGAAGACGCGGTGCTGATCTCGGATGGGCGGTCCAAGGGCGGGATCAGCGGCAAGCGACGACGGGCCCACCAGGAGTGGTTGTCCAGGTTCAACGTGGAGGGCCCGTGGCATGTTCGTTAATCACGCTTCGGCATCCTGCATCAATACCTACCGCTGGTGCCCGTTCCAATACTTCCAGAAGTACGACCTCCGAATGGAAACGACCACGGGCAAGGCGGCGGTGATGGGGAAGATTGCCCATGAGGTCTTCGAGAAGCTGGCCCTGGCGAACAAGGCGGGCGAGACGATCCCCGAGCCCATGGACCTGCTCAACGCGGCCTGGGACAGGCACACCGCCGAGAACCCGGACATCGCCCTGCGCCGGGAAACCTCGCGCGGCGAGGCCGCCGACTTCCGCAAGGTGCGCACGTTCGTCGAGACGATCCTCAACGACGAATACTACAACCCCTCGAAACTCAAGGTCATCAGCGCCGAAGAGAAGTTCGAGTTAGAGATGCCGGGCGAAGAATGGCAGGTCACCCGGCGGGACGGCACGGTCGGCCAGTTCGTCA
>JAUWNF010000294.1 GCA_030612785.1 Phycisphaerales bacterium | reverse complement strand
ATCGACGCCGACCTCAACGATAACGGCGTTTTGGATATCTGCGAGAAGTTAACCGGCGATGCGGACACCAACGGCGCCGAAGAGGAGGAGGCTGACACCAACGGTGTTGAGGAAGAGGAAGACGAAGACGGCGACGGCGTGCCCGACTCCGAGGACAACTGCCCCACGGTCTCCAATCCGAACCAAGAGGACCAGGATAAGGATCGGGTCGGAGACGCCTGTGACAACTGCCCCCAAACGCCGAACCTGAGTCAGTTTGACGCCGATCAGGACGGCAAGGGTGATGCCTGCGACAACTGCCCTGAGGTGGCCGACCCCGACCAAGCCGACGCCGACGCTGATGGCATCGGCGATGCCTGCGACACCAACGGCGTGCCGCCGGAAACCGATCTGTGCCCGGACGATCCGGACAAGACGGAACCGGGGGTCTGCGGCTGCGGCGTACCGGACATCGACTCCGATCATGATGGCGTGTTGGACTGCAACGACGATTGTCCAGGCACCGAACTGGGCGTGGCCGTGGACACCAACGGGTGCCCGGTGCTTCCTCCGGACAGCGACATCGATGGCGATGGGGTGCCCGACAGCGTGGACAACTGTCCAACGGTTGCCAATTCCGATCAGGCTGACGGCGATGGCGACGGTGTGGGCGATCTCTGCGACAACTGTCCGACCGTGGCCAACATCGACCAGGTGGACACGGACCGTGACGGCATCGGCGACGCGTGTGAGGAGCCCTCCACCGGTCGGCCGTTGCTGACGACGACCGAATGCGGTGCGGGGGTGGCTCCGTGCGGTACGACGGGTCTGCTCAGCATGTGTTTGATGCTCTTGGGCGTCGGTCGGATGAAGATCGGGCTGAGACGCGCCCGACGAAACCGGAGTTGATAATCCCCGCCGGGGCATGGTCCAGGCAAGTCCTTCGCGCGGGCGCTGCACACATTCCACGATTTGCTCCACGGTCTCGGTTGCAGCACGTCCGGTTACTCGGTATCAACCCCGCTATGCTTTGGACCAAGTACTTCATTCCGACGTCGAGACATGTCCCGGCCGATGCCACCGTGCCGTCACACCGGTTGATGATCCGGGCGGGGCTGATCCGTCAGGTGGCGGCCGGAGCATACACCTATCTGCCCCTGGGCTACCGTGTGCTGCGCAAGGTCGAGCAGATCATCCGCGAGGAGATGAACGCCGCCGGGGCCATCGAACTGCACATGCCCGCCATGCAACCGATCGGGTTGTGGGAGGAGAGCGGACGGGCCGAAGCCATGGGCGAGACCCTCGTGCGCCTGCCCGACAAGCCGTTCCGCAAGGGCATCGTGCTAGGCCCGGCGCACGAAGAAATCATCATCGACACCGTGCGGACCTTCGTTAGCGGCTACAAACAACTTCCCCTGACGCTCTACCAGATGCAGACCAAGTTCCGCGACGAAGCCCGCCCCAAGAGCGGCGTGCTGCGTCCGCGCGAGTTTCACACGAAGGACGGTTACTCCTTCGATGCGGACAAGGATGGGCTGGACGCGAGTTGTGAGCGGATGTATCAGGCCTATTGCCGCGTTTTCGAGCGTTGCGGCCTGCCGTACATCGTGGTCGAAGCCGAGTCAGGCACCATCAGCGGCGACGCCTCGCACGAGTTCATGGTCGGTACCGAGGCGGGCGAGGACTATCTGGTCCGCAGTGAAGACGGGGCGTACGCAGCCAACCTGGAACGGGCAGCCATAGCTCCGCTGCCGGAAGAGCCCGGCGCCGCGCTCGCCGAAATCGAGGAGGTGCACACACCGGGCCTCAGCACCATCGAGCAGGTGTCCGGGTTCCTCAAGTGTCAGCCGCGGGACATGATCAAAACCATCATCTACGAGAGCGAAGACCGGCCGCTGGTTGCCCTGGTGCGCGGCGATCACGAAGTGAACGAGACGAAGCTGGCCCGTGTCGCCGGAGGTGTGAGCCTGACCATGGCGTCGCCCGCCACCATCGAGAAGGTAACCGGCGCCGACGTCGGTTTTGCCGGCCCGATCGGCTTGAAGGCCCGCGTCATTGCCGACCAGGCGGTCTCTGTAATGCACAACGCCGTTACCGGTGCCAATAAAACCGACTATCACCTTACGGGCGTGAATCCCGGTCGGGATTTTGAAGTCCGCCAAGTCGCCGACATTCGTTACGCGGTTGAGGGCGACGAGAGCCCTTCGGGTTCGTCCCTGATCTTCGAGAAGTGCATCAAGGTCGGCCACTTGTTCAAGCTCGGCACCAAGTACTCCGAGGCGATGAAGGCCACCTTCCTCGACAAACACGGCTCGTCCAAGCCAATCATCATGGGCTGCTACGGGATCGGGCTGAACCGCATCATGGTCGCCGCCATCGAGGCTTTCCACGACGAGAACGGCATCTGCTGGCCGTTGAACATCGCCCCGTATCACGTGGTGATCGTCGCGCTCGACGTTCGCGACAGCGAGGTCATAGGCACCGCCAGAAAGCTGCACGACGATCTGGAAGCCGCCGGCATCGAAGTGTTGCTGGACGACCGCGATGCCCGGCCGGGGTTCAAGTTCAAGGACGCCGACCTGATCGGAATCCCGATCCGCGTAGTCATCGGTAAACGCGGTCTGAACGAAGGAATCGCCGAGGTCAAGCGCCGCGAGGAGAAAGACATTCGCAAGACGCCCTTGGCTGACGTGTTCTCAGTAGTCCGAGCGTTGGCCAACGCCCCTCAGCACCAGGGCAGCTTCTTCCGCGTGCCCAAAGTCCTCGACCGGGAAATGGAGAATGGAGAATGAAGAATTGAAAATGGGGAATGGATTCCAATTCGACCACGCATTTGGCGTCTGCCCGTCGGGTTCCTCAGATTCCTGTTTCGCGAATCCTTTTGGGTCAGTCTGTAGCCCGATAGAAGCACTTGCCCGATGTCCACGTGGTCTCCACCAGCTTCTCCGCCGCAAGCGCTTCGACGTACTTGACGACCTCGTTTGGATGCATACTGAGTCCCTGTGCAATGCCGTCTATCGAGCACGGTCGCCTGCGCAGCAGGCTTAGGATCTCGTCTCGGCTCACCGCGAACGGAGTTTGCTCGTGCACGTGGTGATAATCGGCGACCACTTCGGCGGGTGGATCAAAAAGACGCGCCAACTCGGGCAGGCGCTCGCGTGAAACGCCCGCGGCAAAGCTCTCGGCTGGCGGGCGCGTCACGGTGTTGATCTGGATGCGATCGGGCTTGATGAGACCGGCGTATTGAGCCAGCTTCTTCACCTCGGCTTCGGTGGCCGTGTAGCCTTCCAGAAGAAACACCTCCAACCAATACCGGCCGCGACAGGCCTCCCTCGATGCCACCAAGCCGTCAATTAGCCGATCAAACGAAATCGCTTGGTGAGGGCGGTTAACCTGATGGAATACTGCCTCGTCGCCGGCATCGAGCGAAGGAATGAGCAGATCCACATCCCGAATGGCCCCGCGCACCTCGGGTTGCCACAGCAGCGACCCGTTCGTCAGGAGCGCAACAGGAACGTTGGTCATGCGCTTAATGCCGTCGATCAGATCACCCAGCCGCGAGAAGAGCGTCGGCTCGCCGGAACCGCTAAGCGTTATATAGTCCGGACGTTTGGAGAGCTTCGACTTGACTTCATCAAGAACGTCCTCAAGCGGCACCCATTCTTTCCGCTCGACGGTCTTACACGTTGTCCGGCTGAGCTGGCAGTAGATGCAATCGTACGTGCAGGTTTTGAATGGAACAACGTCTACCCCGAGCGACCGGCCAAGCCGACGCGAGGGCACAGGACCAAAAACATGGCTCATACCAACACCTCCCGGCATGTGCGCCCCCGAAGCAAGCCGATGTTCAATCGCTGCACGGAGGCGTGTCGCAGCGGGTGTCTCGGCCGCAACATGGCCTTTCCTGGCCACACCGGGTTCCGGACTGCTGGTAATCCGTCTTGTGGAAGCCGGATCCCTTGAAGATCACCGCTGCCCCCGTTCCGAGCAGTCGACGTACTGAGCCTCCACATGTGGGACAGGTTTTCAGCGGCTTGTCCTTCATGTTCTGGAATTGCTCGAACCGGTGTCCGCACTCTTGGCATTCGTATTCGTATGTGGGCATTGGGGGCATCCCTTTACGTGCAGCCTCGGGCGCTCAGGAGTTGTGGTCCGGTCATTTCTGAATCGCTGGAGCCCGTTCTCTGGATTCCGTCAGGGTGGCGGCAACAAGTTCGGCCACGCGCTTGCCCGAGAGGAGCATTCCGCCGAAGATCGGCCCCATACGCGGGCCGCCAAACGTCGCGCAGACACTCATCCCGGCGACCCACAGGCCCGGGAAGACCTCCGCAACATTCTCGACCACGAAAGTCTCTCCCGACATGGCGTCCATGGGACCTTCGCACGGTTGTTCGGCACCCGCGGCGCTGGCCAACAGGCCTCGTCTGCGGAGGGTGCCCACTACCGCGGCTTCATGGCCTGTACCATCTATGACCGCCTTCGCCGAGAACGTGACCGGGTCAACCGGAAGGGATTCGCCGATCATACTGCGATTCACCACCACGCCGGCAACCCGTTCGCGGTGAACGCACACGTCCTCTACCGTGAGAAGGTTGAACAGCGCGGCTCCGGATTGAACCACCTTCAAGCACAAACCGGCAGCCAGTTCGATCGCATCGACCGTGTGTAACCCGTTGCGCCAGGCTTGGGGGACGACGCCGATTTCGTCCAGCAAGGGCAGGACGTCATCTTGGACAACGACCTGGCTCATGCCCATGCCGCCCCCCCATATGCCTCCCCCGGGAGACAGCCGCTTCTCCAACAGGGTTACCTTCAAGCCCTTCTGGGCGAGACAGAACGCTGCGGTCATGCCCGAGGGACCAGCCCCGACGATGAGTACGTCATTGACGATCCTGCCCAGCAGCTTGTCGTGATACGTACTTATGATCGCTTTGGAGATATCCGTCTCTTTCAAACCGCGCATTGCATCGTCGCTCCTGACCTGCTACCGGTCGCCGTTCGCACTTCTGCCGCAACCCCGCTTCGGCGGGCTCAGTGATCACAGATGTTCTCTCCTGCCTGCAGCGTTCCGCTCAGGTATGCGGAGGCCAGTTGTTCAGGAGTCTCGGCCGGCGCGCCGCCCACGACGGTGATGCCGTTCTGCGCAAAGAGCTGCTGGGCCCGTTGCCCCATGCCGCCGGTAATGATCACGTTGGCGCCAAGTTCGTGTAGCCAAGCCGGTAGCACTCCCGGTTCGTGTGCTGGTGGCTTGTGCGTCGTCT
>JAUWNF010000235.1 GCA_030612785.1 Phycisphaerales bacterium | reverse complement strand
GTGCCCCATCCCGTTTCGCCGGCCACAGGGGCCGGCGATCGGGGTGGGGGACGAAGCTCATCCACGGACCAGGTCACGCGTCCACCCACGATGGTGAGGTCTGCGCGAGTCTCGGAGATTTTCTCGGGCGGGATCGCGAACACGTCCTGTGACAAAACCACGACGTCGGCGAGCTTGCCTACCTCCAGAGTCCCTAACTCGCGCTCGCGGTAGGCGGCGTAGGCGGCGCCGGCGGTGTAGGCCGTGAGGGCCTCCTCGACGGTGATGTTTTGCGCCGGAACGAAGAGGCGGCCGGTCAGGGTGCGACCGGTGACGGCCGCCTCGATCCCCGCGAACGGGTTGGGGCTGACCACCGGCCAATCGCTGCCAAAGGCCAGCTTCGCCCCGGTATCGAGCAGCGAACGATAGGCGTAGGAACTCTTGCAGCGCTGGGCACCGATGGCCTCTTCGGCGTACCGGCCGTCGTCGGCCTTGTGCAGCGGCTGCATCGAGGCGATCACGCCCAACTCACCGAACCGTGCAAGGTCGCCCGGCAGTAAGTGCTGGGCGTGCTCGACGCGATTGCGGCGGTCCCGCCGGCGGTTGGCTTCGATCGCCGCCGCGTAGGCGTTCAACAATAGATGATTGGCCTGGTCTCCGATGGCGTGGACCGCCACCTGCAAACCTGCGGCATCGGCCCGAACGATCTGCCTTTGGAATTCCTCAAACGGGTCGGCCTGATCGACCAGCAACCCGCGCGGATACTTCGCGCTCGGGGCGGCATCGGCGTACGGGGCGCGCATGAACGCCGTGCGACTGCCCAGTGAACCGTCCATGAAGCCCTTGAGTCCGGCGACGCGAAACCAGGCGTCGTCGCGCGGGTACTTGGACAGCGTCGCGTAGTGCCTCGACCAGTTGTCCACCATCAAGAAGCTGTACACCCGGAGCCCGAGGCCTCCTTCCGCCCGGGCACGAGCGTAAACCGGCAAGTCCTCCGGCTCCGACATGTCGTGAACGCCGGTGATGCCGTAACGGTGAAGGTAGTCGGTCGCCGCGCGCAGTGCGTCGTAGCGCCGCTCCGCGGAGGGTTGCGGAATGTGCGCGCTCACCAGGTTCATGGCGTCGTCTTTCAGAATGCCGGTGGGTTCACCCGTTTGCGGATCGCGTTCGATGACCCCGCCCTGAGGATCGGGCGGACCTTTCGCGTCAATCCCCGCCAGCTTCAACGCCGCCGAATTGGCCAGCGCCTGGTGCCCGTCCATGCGCGAGAGAAAGAGCGGTCGGTCACCGGTGACCGGGTCGACCCATTCCTTGACGGGGGCGACTGGGGCGGCCCAACTCTCGACGCTCCACCGTCCGCCGAGGACCCATTCGCCCGGCTGCGCCGTCTGGGCGCGCTGGGCCACCCGGCGGATAAAGTCGGCCCGGTCTTTCGCATCGCGCAGGTTCAGCCGCGATAGGTGCAGCCCGCCGCCGATCAGATGGATGTGCGCGTCGGTCAGGCCCGGGACCACCAAACGACCACGGGCGTCGACGGTTGCCGTTTTCGGTCCGGCGGCGCCGCGGATCTGCTCGTCAGTGCCAACCCTGATGATCCGCCCGCCGGCAATCGCCAGGGCACGCGCGGGGCCGGCGCCGGGCACCCCGGTCCACACGTTTCCGTTGACAATGATGATGTCCGCCATAGTTGGATTCCCCGGGGGCGGTTTGACGGGGTGGCCCACCCTTTCAGATGCTGTCGATTTGATCGTCCGTGGCGATCCCCAATGTAGCGTCACCCCTTGTGGGTGACGAAAAACAAGGGTGCGCCGCCCACAAGGGGCGACGCCACAGACTAAATCGACAGCCCTTTCAAATGCGGGGGAGCCGATGACCGTAGCACTTTGCAGCGCTGCGGCCAATACAACAGAGGACCAGATGGATCGTTTCATTGGCGGTACCTCATCCGTATTCCTTGCGGACAGTGTTTGCTTGTCCTGCCCTCGCCGTACCAGAAAGACCGGGGGTTGTCCCGATGGGGCGGTCCTTCTGTTGAGTGCTCGCCCTCCGCCTTGCTCTGTTGCACGTCTAACCTCGAGTTCATACTATCAGGCTATCAGGGCGTGTCGACGTGGGCTCGGAAAACAGCTCTTGGGGGGCGAAGCTCAATGGCCGGCAAACCGCGATTGCCAACGCCTGGTGTGGTTCTGCTGCTGCTGCTCGGTGCCGCGTGCACGGCGCGGGCCGCCAGCTATCCGATCCTCGGGTCTGAGCATAACGTAGCCCGGGCCGCGTTTACGATCTTGCCCCCGTTCTGGCGTACGGGCTGGTTTGCTGGATTGGTAGGGTTGGTCGGAGTGGCCGCCGTTTTGGTGGGAACGATGCTGTTCGCCAGGCGGGCCCGGTCGCTCGCGGAGCGGAGGGGAATTGATGAAACCCGCCGCCGTGAAGCGCTGGTCTTTGCCAACATCTACGACGGTGTGCTGCTGACCGACCTGGAGGGCCGCATCAGCGACTGGAACCCCGGCGCGGAACGCATGTTCGGCTACACCAAAGCGGAAATCGTGGGCAAGAGTCCGGAGGTCCTGAACCGACCGACCGAAGCCGCGGCGCTGACCCGAGAGATTCAGGCGAGGTTCCGTAGCGGTGTCCGGTGGTCGGGCGAGCTACGTTTCGTCCGCAAGGACGGGACGGAAGGCGTCTGCGAGGCAATTGTAGTGCCGCTCGTAGATGAACACGGCCGGCGTGTGGGAACGGTCTCGGTCAACCGGGATGTCACCGCGCGTAAACAAGCCGAGCAGGCCTTACGCGAAAACGAAAAACGCTTCCGAATGGTCACTCTGGCGGCGCGCGACGCCATCTACGACTGGGACATCCTCGCCGACCGGTCCTGGCGGAACAAGCTCTATCGCGACCTGTTCGCCCCCCCGGAGTCGGTGTCCTACGACTGGTGGTGCGACTGCCTGCATCCCGATGATCGCGCCCGCGTGGTGGACAGCCTGAAACGGACGTTCGCGGACCAGGGCAGGCACTGGAGCGATGAATACCGCTTCCGCCGGGCCGATGGCGAATATGTCCAGGTCACGGATCGCGCGTTCATCCTCCACGACTCCGACGGTCGGCCGATTCGCCTGATCGGGGCGATGACTGACATTACCGAACGCACGCGGGCAGAAGAGACCCTGCGGGCCAGTGAACGCCGCTATCGCGCGATTGTGGAGGACCAAACCGAACTCATCTGCCGCTGGCTGCCAGGGCAGAGACACACATTCGTGAACGACGCCTACTGCCACAGCTTCGGCCGGAGTCGCGAAGAACTCCTCGGGCACAGCTTCATGCCGCTCATTCCAGAGGAGGATCACGAGAAGGTGCTGCAACATCTCGCTTCGTTAAGCCTCGACAACCCCGTTGCCACCATCGAGCATTGGGTGATCGCGCCGGATGGAGAGTTGCGTTGGCACCAGTGGACCAACCGAGCGATCTTCGCCGCCCAAGGCCACATCGTCGAGTATCAATCGGTGGGCCGGGACATCACCGCACGCAAACGGGCCGCGGAAGCGCTGCGGCGGAGTGAAGCGAGATTCCGTTCTCTGGTCGAAACAACGAGCGACTGGGTATGGGAAGTAGACAGAAACGGTGTTTACACGTATGCCAGCCCCAAGGTCAAGGAGCTGCTGGGCTACGAGCCGGAGGAAGTCGGCGGCAAGACACCCTTCGATTTTATGCCCGCCGAGGAGGCAGAGCGGGTAGGGCGATTGTTCAGGGGTGTTACTGGGTCAGGGGAACCTTTCGCGGCGTTGGAGAATACCAACGTTCACCGGGACGGCCGACAGGTGGTGCTCGAGACAAGTGCCGTGCCCATTCTTGGCGCGGACGGAAACGTCCTAGGCTACCGGGGCATCGACCGCGACATCACCGAGCGCAAGCGGGCCGCGGAGGCGCTGCGGGAAAGCGAGGAGCGCTTCCGCACCGTGGTGGATGCAAGCAAAGACGCGATGATAGCCATCGATCACGAGGGACTGGTAACCCTATTCAATCCGGCGGCGGAGGAGATGTTCGGCCGTAAGAATGAGGAAATCGTTGGCCAGTCGCTCGACGTCCTGATGCCCGAGGAGTATCGGGAGCGGCACCGGCAATACGTGAAGGGCTTCTTCACCCCCGGCGAGTCCCGCGGCGCAATTGGCGAGATTCTCGAACTACCCGCGTTGCGTCGTGACGGCACGGTGTTCCCCGTGGAGCTATTGCTTTCCGCGGGTCGGCGTGCGTTCGAGCCGTTCGTTCTGGCCATGATCCGCGACATCACCGAACGAAAGCGGGCGGAAGAGGAACTGCGGAAATTCAAGACCATCTCCGACCGAGCGAGTTACGGCACGGCCATCGCCGATCTGGAGGGCCACGTGCTTTACGTCAACCGGGCTTTTGCCGCAATGCACGGGTACGAACCACAGGAGTTGATCTCCAAGCACCTCTCGGTATTCCACACTGAAGCACAGATGCCGTGGGTGGATCAGTTGAACCAGCTACTTGCCCAGGAGGGGAGTTACAACGCGGAGGAGGTGTGGCACCGGCACCGCGACGGCAGCGTTTTCCCCACGCTGATGAATGCAGCGGTGATCCCAGACGAAGCGGGGGCACCGATGTTCCTATCCGCAACGGTCTTGGACATAACCGAGCAGAAACAGGTCGAGGAACTAGCCCGCAAGCGTCAAGCGGAACTGACCCGCGTTTCGCGGCTCTCCACCATGGGGGCAATGGCTGCCGGATTGGCCCATGAGTTGAACCAACCCCTTGCGGCCATCGCTAACTACGCCAAGGGCTCCACCCGCCGCATCCGTTCCGGAACGGCAACGCTCGATGATCTCGTCGACCCCATCGAACACATCGCCACCCAGGCCGCCCGCGCCGGCGACATCGTCCGCCGCACCAGAGAATTCGTCAGCCGCCAAGAACCCCACCGCGTGCCCCTGGATCTCAACACGCTGATTCGCGAGGTCGCCGAGTTGGTGGAATACGAAGCCCGAGCGCGGGAGGTCCGCATCCGGCTCGATTTGTCAGCTTCGCTCCCGCGGGTCACCGCCGACCGGATCCAGATTCAGCAGGTCGTTGTTAACCTGCTGCTGAACGCGATGGACGCGCTGAGCGAGGCCGGGATGCCGCGCCGCGCGGTGAGCGTGCATACGGTCCCGCGGGTCCCCGGCGAAGTTGAGGTCGCCGTGCGCGACAACGGCCCCGGAATCCCTCCAGACGTCGCCGAGCGCATCTTCGAACCCTTCTTCACCACGCGCGCGCACGGCATGGGACTGGGACTGGCCATCTGCCGGTCCATTATCGCGGACCACGGCGGTCGGCTGTGGGCAACGCCGAACCCCGATAGCGGCACCACCTTCCGGTTCACGCTGCCGAGGCAAACCAAGGACCGGACGGAGCCGACGCGCCATGCCGGAGATGAGGAGCACGAACATGCGCAGTGAAGAACCCACGGTCTTTGTGGTCGATGACGATGCGGCGGTGCGCGGATCTCTGCGCTGGTTGCTCGAATCGGCGCAGATGAACGTCGAAACCTACAGTTCCGCGGAGGAGTTCCTGGCGGGTTTCGCTTCGCACCCGCCGGGGTGCCTGGTACTGGATGTGCGTATGCCCGGGATGAATGGTCTGACCCTGCAGGAGCAGCTCGCGGAGCGCCACATCGATCTTCCGGTAATCATCATTACCGGACATGCCGACGTTCCCATGGCCGTCAAGGCCATGAAGGGCGGCGCCGTGGGCTTTATCGAGAAGCCGTTCGACGACAAGACGCTGCTGGAGAGCATCCGCCTGGCGCTCCGGCGAAACACCGAGGCTCGAACCCAAACGGTCGAACGAAACGAGGTCTTGGCACGATTGCAGCAGCTAACCTCGAGAGAGCACCAGGTGTTCGAGCTGGTCGTGCAGGGGCGGT
>JAUWNF010000359.1 GCA_030612785.1 Phycisphaerales bacterium | reverse complement strand
GGGGGTAGGTTTTGACTACACGCCCGTTTCAGGCTCCGAGCGTTCGCAGTGGCTCGCAATCGAAGATTGCAGCCTCAAAAAAGCCGAAGATTCTCGACTACTGGCTAACTTGGGTTAGCACTCGGGGGTGGCCGAGGTTAGCTGAGGGATCATTTGCATCTGGTGCATCTGAGGTCAGGGTGCATTTTGTCGTTAGTGGAAGCAGCGGAGCGGGTCAGCGTTCCGGGAGCACTCGTTCCCCTCAAAGCTGCCGGTCCAGGCGGCGGTAGTGGATGGCTTCGGAGACGTGCTCGGCGGTGATGTCAGCGGCGCCGGCCAGGTCGGCGATGGTGCGACTCAGGCGGAGAACCTTGTCATGCGCCCGGGCGGACAGGCCCAGTTCGGTCATGGCCTGGCGCAGCACCAACTCGCCGGCGTCGTCGAGCTTGCAGTTCTTACGCAGGTCTTTGGGGCCCATGCGGCCGTTGACCATCACGTCGTCAGGCCCGAAACGTACCCGCTGCCGCTGACGCGCCGCGAGGACCTGCTCCCGCATGGTGGCTGACGGCGTGCCGTCCCGTTCGCTGCGCAGTTCGCGGAAGGGCACGGCGGGGACCTCGATGTGCATGTCGATGCGGTCGATGAGCGGCCCGCTGATGCGTGCCAGGTACTTGTCAATCTGCGGCGGCGTACACTTGCACGGCTTGCGCGGGTCGGTGAAGTACCCGCAAGGGCAAGGGTTCATCGCGGCGACCAGCATGAACCACGCGGGAAACCGCACCGTGGTGTGGGCCCGGGCAATGGTGATCTCACCGTCTTCGAGCGGCTGGCGCAGCGCCTCCAGCGTGTTGCGGGAGAACTCGGAGAACTCGTCGAGGAACAGCACGCCGTGATGGGCCAGGGATACTTCGCCTGCTTTTGGGATGGTCCCGCCACCCACCAGCGCGGGCGTACTTGCCGAGTGGTGGGGCGTACGCACCGGCCGGGTGGCCAATAACGCTACTCCGGGGCGCAGCTCGCCGGCAACCGAGTGAATCCGCGTGGTCTCCAGAGATTCGTCGAGGGTCAGCGGCGGCAGGATTGTCGGCAGGCGCTTGGCCAACATGGTCTTGCCGGCGCCGGGCGGACCGATGAGCAATACGTTATGCGCACCTGCCGCGGCGACGGTCAGGGCGCGCTTGACGGCTTCCTGCCCACGAACGTCGGCGAAATCGCGGTCGTACGTTGCCGCGGTGCTGAACACTTCGTCGAGGTCGATGCACACCGGCTCGATGGGAAGCTGACCCGAGAGAAACCCCAGCGCCTGGGTCAGCGAGGTCACCGGGATCACCTCGAGCCCCTCGACCACCGCCGCCTCCGGTGCGTTCTCCGCCGGCACGATGACTCCCCGGAAACCCTGCTCCTTCGCCAGGAGCGCCGCCGACAATACGCCCGTGACCGAGCGGACCCGGCCATCGAGCGCCAGCTCTCCGACCACGAGATACTGGTCCACGCAGTCGGCCGCTACCTCTCCATTGGCGAACACGATTCCCAGCGCGCTGGGCAGATCGAAGATGGGACCTTCCTTGCGGATGTCCGCGGGGGCGAGATTGAGCACCGTCTTGTAGCGCGGGAATTCGTAGCCCGAGTTCTGCATCGCGCTGCGCACCCGCTCAATGCTTTCCTTTACCGCGGCATCAGGCAGACCGACCACGGCGGTGCCGGCGAATCCGTGGGGAGAAACGTCCACCTCGACTTCGACCGGAACCGCCTGGATGCCGCGAAACGCCACGCTGTGCAACTTGGCGATCACGCGAGGATTGTAACGTCCTCAGGCCGCTGACGCGAGCGGGGCTTCACCACCCGCCCTCTTTCTCCGAACGACCTGGGGCCGCCCTCACCACACCGCTCGAAGCACGCGGTTGCGAACTAACCCGCGCCGGTCTATAACGGTCTCATCGATTAGGTTCCCTTAGCTTTGGTGCGGAGCTTCAGGTTTGCTCGCTTCCACGTCCAAGAAGTGGAGACTGTTTCGCGCCTGGTCAAGTCGGCGACCGGTGTGGTGTACCTGGCAGGTCACCTACCGGTGCAACTTCCGTTGCGGGTTCTGCCATTACTGGAAGGATCCCACGGGCGATCGGCCGGAGCAGTCGCTTGACGACTTCGCCGCCGGGTCACAGCGGCTTGCGCAGATGGGCTCGCTACTGATCTCTCTGGCCGGCGGGGAGCCCTTGCTGCGGGAGGACCTGCCGGCCATCGTCCGCGAAGTGGCCCGTTATCACTTCCCTTTCATCACCACGTCCGGCTGGCACGTGACGCCGGAGTTGGCCGACGAACTGTTCGAGGCCGGCTTGTGGGGCGCGTCGGTCAGCATCGACTACGCCGATGCCAAGCGGCACGACAAGGCCCGCGGGGTCAAAGGCGCGTTCGACCGGGCGGTTGCGGCGCTGGAGTGTTTCTCCCAGGCCCGTAAGTACGACTGGCAGCGGGTGAACCTGATGGCCGTCCTGTTGCACGACAACCAGGACCATATCGAAGACCTGATCCAACTCGCCGCCGATCACGATGCCTACTTCATGATCCAGCCGTACGGTGTTCGCAAGACGGGCAGCGAACGGTTTGTAAATCCGTTCGCCGGCATCTCCGCCCGGATGTTGGCGTTGAAGGATCGGCATCATAATTTCCTGAGCAATCGCGTGTTCCTCGGCCGGTTCGACCAGGCCCTGAACGGAGGAGTGCCGGGTTGCCGCGCCGGCACCGCATTCTTCAACATCGATTCCAGTGGCGACATCGCCATCTGTGTGGAAGAGCGTGACGATCCGGTGGCAAATCTCTACCGCGACAGCGCCGCGGATATCGTCCGGGCGTTGAACGCCCGGGCCCGCGGTAATACCTGCACGGACTGCTGGTACAACTGTCGCGGAGAGGTCGAAATGCTCTACCACCCGGTCAGCTTAGTGAAGTCGCTACCGACGCTCTTCTTCGATCGCGGCCGCCCGTCGCAGGTGAAATCCAACGGTGATGGTTCCCAGTAGCGGCCGGCGTCCCAGCCGGGTGCGCGTCCACGAGCTGGCGAGATGAACCAGCGACATCAAGTCCGCGCGGACTGAAGTCCGCGGCTCTTTGGTATCGGGAATCCGCCGACTATCAATCAAAGCGTTTACGCAATCTTCGCAGTCTCGCTTCCCTTCAGGCATGGATTCTTGTCTAACGTTCCGAGCCGATTCCACAACATCACCCCGGATGTGTATACTAAGGGTTTGACGTGTTTAAGGGGACAAGGCACACGCGTCTTGGAGTGGGAAAATGAAACCCAGCTATCTCACGGGGATGACCACGGCACTGCTTCTGGCGCTCGCATCCATGCCCGCCGCGGCGGACGAGTGGGACGACTATGACGACATCGGGTTGACCTTGCAAGCTTACGAGGACGCCTACCCCACCATCTGCGAGCGCCACGATCTGGGCCTGAGTGTGCAAGGCCGCCACCTCTGGGCGATACGCATCACCGACAACATCGGCGTGGAGGAGGATGAGCCGGAGTTCAAATACATCTCTACCATGCACGGCGACGAGGTTGTGGGCACGAAGATGTGCATGCTTTTGATCAACTATCTGTTGACCAACTACGGCGGTGATCCGCAGGTGACCAACCTCGTTGACGAAGTCGACATCTGGATTCTGCCGCTGATGAACCCGGACGGCTACGAGCACACGCCGTACCCTTCCCGTTACAATGCCAACGGCGTAGACCTGAACCGCGATTTCCCCGAGGGGACTCATGGCGATCCGAACACGACCACCGGCCGGGCGGATGAGACCATAGTTGTCATGAACTGGAGTTTCGCGAACTCGTTCACCCTGGCGGCCAACATCCACACCGGCGCCGTCGTCGTCAACTACCCGTTTGACAACGACGGCATGGGTTCGAATCCCTCGCCTACGCCGGACGACGACTTGTTCATCTATATCAGCGAGGAGTACTCGTACTACAACGAACCCATGTGGAACGGGACGTTCTACCACGGCATCACCAACGGGGCTGACTGGTACTCGATTGATGGTGGGATGCAGGATTGGAGCTATCGCTACATGGGCTGCAACGAGGTGACCCTCGAGTTGAGCGACATCAAGTGGCCGAACCCCTCGCAGATTCCTGACTTCTGGGACGACAACCGCGAATCGATGTTGGCTTATATGGAGACCTGCCTCATTGGCGTCCGCGGGCTGGTCACCGACGGCGTTACCGACTAGCCGCTCGAGGCTACGGTGGGCGTAGGCGGACGCCACCACGAGGGCTCCACCGATCCCGACATCGGCGAGTACCATCGCATGTTGCTGCCCGGCACCTACGATTTGACTTTTGAGGCGGACGGTTACGATCCGGTAACGGTCAGCAACGTGGTGGTCAATTCAGGCAATGCCACCCGGGTGGACGTGGAGATGGACGGGGCCCCGGAAGTCACGTCGCCCAACGGCGGCGAAACCTTGAGCGCCGGCGTGGAGACCAGCGTCACCTGG
>JAUWNF010000364.1 GCA_030612785.1 Phycisphaerales bacterium | reverse complement strand
GCTTCAACCCTGGGAGGAATTAGGATGCCCGCGGACAGCCCGATTGTGGAAGAAGTTCGGCGCCGGGCGGCGCAATTGAGCGCCCAATTCGACGACGACTTACGCAAGTACGCTGACCACCTGCGGGAAATAGAGGAGCGTTACCGTGAGCGCGTGGTCGATCAGGTGACAGTGGTGGCCTCGGTTCGCCCGCCGGATGAGGCGACAAAGGAGTGAAGGCCTCGGAAGACGGGTAAGTGGCTCAAAATGACCATCGAGCAACTTCGAGAGGCTCGTCAGGCTCAGCCGTTCAGACCGTTCACGGTCTGCCTGGCGGACGGCCGCAGGATCCCGGTGCCGCATCCCGAGTTTCTGTTGGCTCTCCCTGGAGCCTCACGGACCTTTGTCGTGGCGACCACGAGCGAGACCTACAAGATAATCGACCTGCTTCTCGTGACATCGCTGGACTTTGACGGTGACGGCGAGACCCGCCACCGAGAACACTGAGAGGCAGATCGGGCGCCGCCCGACACAAACTTCGATCGTAACGGATGGAACCCGACCTGCATGGTTGAGGCGGAGGCGGTAGCCAAGGCATCATCGCGGCCGGCGACGCACTGCGAACCGAATCGAAAGGCGTGGTTTTCCACCTGGATTACCACGCCTTTTGCCTGCCCCGTACGGGCTGTTGAGAATAGCCCCGCGATTTATCGCGGGGTCCAATGGCCCGTACACGAAACCAGTCCCGGAGGGACGATTGAAGGGTCGCTGTTCAGCCGTCCCTCTGGGACGGATTGGCGAGCGAGGGAACCCCATTTCGTGTATAATTCTGCGCGGGTGGTAAGTCCTTGTTGGTGCGCCCGACATAAAGGCCTCGCGAGAGACTACGCATGGGCATCGTATTTGAATGGGACTCGCGAAAGGCGAGGAGCAACTATGCCAAACACCAGGTGTCTTTTGAAGAGGCTTCGACCCGTCCGACGGAGGCGGGTTTCGTGTTGCGGCGGGCTTTGGTAATTAACCTTTGACCTGAGCCAGAATCTCCAACTCCAGGCAGGCGCTTAACGGTAGCTCAGCCACACCGACGGCCGAGCGGGCGTGTTTGCCGTTCTCGCCGAAGACGTCCGCCAACAAGTCGCTGGCCCCGTTAGCCACCTTGGGCTGATCCGCGAATCCCGGGGCGCTATTGACGTAAACGCACAGGCGGACGATCCGCTCGACGGCGTCGATCCCGCCCGCAACGTCGGCGATGGCGGCCAGACCGTTCAGCACGGCCACGCGCGCCGCCTCCTGGGCATCTTCGAGGGTCGTGTCTTGCGGCACCTTGCCGGCGAACAGCAGCTTGCCGTCGCGGATCGGCAACTGGCCGCTGGTCACCACTTGGTTCCCGTAACGCAGCGCGGGCACATAGCTACCCACCGGCACCGCCACGGGAGGGAGAGTCAGTCCGAGGGATTGCAGTTTTTCCGTAGGGGTCATATTGGGTTCTCCTGATCATCTGGGTCGGTTGCGACGGTTTCCGAGACGTCCTCTTCGTCCTCGTCCTCGGGCTCGCGAAAGGAGTAGTCGCGCTCCTCGTCCACCTCGATGGGCGTGGCGTCGAGCAGTTTAATCGAGATTGGCCCGAAGGCGACCTCCTGGTACGCCCGAATCCGATCCTGGCGGAGCAGTTCGAGCAAGGCCAGGAACAAGCCGATGAGCTGGCTTTTCGTACGCCCCTCGAAGACCGCTTCAAACAGTTGCACGCCGCCGACCCGCTCCAGGGAATCCAGTACGTCGGCGGCGTGCAGGGCGATCGGCGTGTCGTCGTACACAACGTCGTGGGTGGCTTCGCGCTGCCCGGTCTCGGCGAGCAGCTTTCTGAAGGCCTCCACCAGGTCCCAAAGCTGCACGTCTTCGACGTCGACCTCGCGGGTGTCGGATGGTGGCACCACGGGGTGACGTGGAAACTTGAGCGCCTGATATTCCGCGGCGGCGCCGAGGCTGTGGGCGGCGTCCTTGAACTTCTTGTACTCCAGCAGTTGGCGAACCAGTTCCATCCGGGGATCGCTGAGGTCTTCTTCCTCTTCGACCGCCGGGGCCTGCGGCAGCAGCGTCCGCGACTTGATCTCCATCAGGGTCGCCGCCATTACCAGGAAGTCACCGACGGCATCGGGGTCTACGCGCCGGAGCAGTTCCACATAGGCGAGGTACTGGCCGGTGATGTGAGCGATGGGGATGTCGTAGATGTCGACCTCGTCGCGCCGGATCAGGTACAGCAAAAGATCGAGCGGCCCGTTGTAAGCCTCGAGCTCGACCCGGTAGTCGGCCGGGAAAGTCTTAGTGCCTTGATCTTGGTCAGATGGCATCATTGGCGGTGCATGAAAACAACGGCCTCATGCAAACCCCTCTTGCTTTGTCGTTTACGCATGCGGTCGATACGCTCCAGCGCGAAACCATGATGCTCGAAAATCCCTGCCAGGATTTCATCGCTGGGCAACGGCTGGTTGTAGAACTTGCTGTTGCCGATTACGTAGGCCAAGCGACAGCGTTTCTTGCACACTTTCGCTACTTCGCCTGCATGGGCAAAGATGTCGTTGAAGTACTTGGTCACGTAGTTGGCCATAAGTTCTCCCGAGCCGTTGATGGCATCGGTGTACGGCGATATCAGTTGCGCGATCAGACTGTTTCCAGGCTCGATCCTCTTGGCGAGAACCGATGTGGCCTTTCCCCACGTTCCACCGATCGCATCTGTCTCCAACTCGCCCACGGCTCTGGCATCAGCTATGAAATCGAAGAAGAACAGGTGCGGGCGCGTTTCTCTCGCGTAGCTGAATCGGTTGGGATAAGGAGGGGACGTGATGACGGCCGAAACTTTGGGACGCCTGGGAAGGATACTTGCCACATGCTTGCTGTTGCCGAAATGGATGGTCGCCTCGGCGCGCGGCAGGTTCTGGACGGCCTGAAGATCGTCCACTATTTGGGAGAGTTTCTTCGCGAGTATTCCGCGTAGGTCCACGGTTGGCAGAGGCTTATCCGCGAAGGTGAGTGAGACGTGATTGTGCTTCGCGTTGCTCACCGGAACTAGTATTCCCAGGATGCCCATTCTGATTAAATCCCGATGTTCCGGATCCGCCTCAAACTCGAGAGCCAAGCGTCGGAGACAGACAAGCTGCATGAGGTTGCCGGGGCTCCACCATCTCTCGGCATTATGAATGGGAGGAATGAAGTCCCGGTTTTCGTTCAACCAGGCTTGGGCATCGTGCGGCCTGGGAAGCTTGGAGTGTCGGCGAGCGAAGACCTCCGCGAATGCCGTGAGGCAACTTTCGATGTCCGCGATCTTGCGATAGGTTCGCGTCTTCACGGAGGACACAAAACACAGGTAAGGGTTGATCTCGATACTACATGAGGGGATTCCGCGGTACTTCATGCATAGGGATACGGTTCCGACCCCGCTGAACGGGTCAAGCACCAAGTCGCGTTGAGAGAGCTTGAAGTAGTCCGCAATATCCCAAGCAAGCTTTGGAGAAAAACTCGGCGTCAGGCGGTACCACCGGTGAATCGGAAGCCCCATCTTGCCCTGGAAAGTGACCTCCCGAACAGACCGTTCGGTGAAGGTTGGTTCCAGGTCAAACAGATGGAGCTGGCTCATTTGGACAAGCTCCGCAGCATTCCGATTACGGGCTTCTTGAGGCTACGCTTGTTCCGTTTGAGGAAGTCGAAGAAATCGTAACCACTGAATACACGTATCATCTCATAGCTATCCATGCCTTCCTTGACAACCCAAACACTCCGGTACCGCTGGATGATCTGCGGATTACTCTGATTGCAAAAGAGCGGCATTATGGGGAGGATTCCGCTCACGAGGAAGTGGCGGGCCATGGCCTCGTCTGCCTGCGTCCTCTTACTGTCCCCGGTTTGGTAACAGTGTCGAATCTCCATGCCGACCCCGATGAGAGTCACTTGTGGGTTGTTCGTCAACCTGTGAAGCTCGCCTGCGCAGTACCGTTCAACGCGGGACCGGGCTCTGGCTGGTAGACGGTCGAACTGAAGATACGCATCGGCGCTCCGGGTTTCCTCTACATCACCTGAGCGAATAACAGCGTTATAGGTGATTTTCTCGGGCGCCTGGTTAAGTTTACAGACGAAGATTTCCTTTACGCAGGCTTCGTAGAGGTCTCCAATCTTCCGGTGGATGCTGGTCGCGGTGCCCCCGCCAAGGGTGGCAGCTACGTACTCAGGCGAATCAAGCCCGAAAACGCTGAATAGAGGATCGGATCGGTAGCGCTTGATGAGGTGCCTCTTGGTCCCGCCAGCCTTCTTTACAGGGCCTGGGACGTAAGCATCCAACTTGGAAAGGTGGAACATCGCGATATCGTACAAGCGCTGATCGAGCTCTTCGCGAATGCTGGGCAAGATGCACCATCCTCAGCCAAGCGTAGCTAGT
>JAUWNF010000083.1 GCA_030612785.1 Phycisphaerales bacterium | reverse complement strand
ATCGTTGACGATCACAAGCTCTATCGTGAGGGGCTACGCCTACAACTGGAGTCGGAGGCCGACTTCCTCGTAGTAGGCGAAGCCGCCGATGCCGAAGAGGGACTCTCTCAAGCCCTGCGCCACAAGCCGGACATCGTGCTCATGGACCTCGACATGCCGGGGGTGAGTTGTTTCGATACCATTCGGCGCATCCAGGAGCAGTTGCCCGGCACCAAGGTCATTATTCTCAGCGGCTACACCAGCGACGAGCAAATCAGTCAAGCGATTCAGACGCGGGCCTGGGGCTACGCCGTCAAGGAAGAGGGGTTTGAAGAGGTGCGCGAAGCCATCAATAGTGTGATGGCCGGCAAGCTGCACTACGCCCGCGATGTGCTGGACCGCATCCAGAGCACCAACGGTCAACTACGCCTGGGTGAGCGAGCCGAGACTCGCCTGGAAACGTTAACCCCGCGCGAGCGCGAACTGCTCGTGCTCTTGGGGCAGGGTTATAGCCTCAAGGAGGCCGGCCAAGCCCTCCACGTCAGCTATAAGACGGTTGACAAGCACAAAGTCAACCTGATGAAGAAGCTCAACATTCACGATCGGGTCCAGTTGGCCCGCTTCGCCATCCGCGAGAAGGTGGTTCAGCCGTAAGGCGAAGTCCGAGGTCCAAAGCTCTGCCCTAACACGAATTTCTCACCACAGAGATCGTCGAGAGTGCAGAATGTTATTGTGAAGGCTAACAACCAGACCATTTGGACCTTGGACTCTTATTCTATGCCGGGTTTGCGGCCTTCAGCTTGGCCTGCTGGCGCAGAATTTCCCGTCGCCGGGCTTCGGTCTCCTCGGGCGTGGAAGTGCGGCGTGCTCGGGCCTCGGCCAGAGCGGCCCGGGTTTGTTCCACGTCGATCTCCTCGGTCCGCAAGGCCTGTTCCGTCAAGATGGTGACTTGATTCCTGAGCACCTGAGCGAAGCCGCCATCGATGAAGAGGCGTTGGTTTTGGGGGCCGGCCTCCATCCGCAAGACGCCCGTGCCGAGCTTACACAGCAACGGGGCACGGTCGCGCAGAATACCGATTTCGCCGTCGTGTGCCGGAAAGGCCAGGAAGGTAGCCTCGGCGTCCAGCACTTGGCGCTCGGGCGTAATCACCGTGCACTGAAATGAAACGTTTGCAGCCACTGTACTCCACCTGCTCGCTAGGGGCTCGGCGTCCTCCCGACGCGCTGGGGGTTAAATGACACGTTATGTCGCCGCGAGCTTCTCGGCCTTGGCGGCGGCGTCCTCAACATTCCCAACGTACATGAATGCTTGTTCGGGGAGGTGGTCCCATTTGCCATCGCAGACTTCCTCGAAGCTGCGGATGGTGTCCTCACGGGGGGTGTTACAACCCGGCATACCGGTGAACTGCTCCGCCACGAAGAAAGCCTGAGACAAGAAGCGCTCGATCTTTCGCGCCCGGGCCACGATGAGCTTGTCCTCCTCGCTGAGTTCGTCAACCCCCAGAATCGCGATGATGTCCTGCAGGTCTTTGTAGCGTTGCAGGATTTGCTGTACGCGCCGGGCGATACGGTAATGGCGTTCGCCGATGTAGTTCGGATCAACAATGCGGCTGGACGACGCCAGCGGGTCGACCGCCGGGTAAATGCCCTTCTCCGCGATACTACGTTCCAGGTTCACCGTGCTGTCCAGGTGGGTGAACGCGGTTGCCGGAGCCGGATCGGTATAGTCGTCCGCCGGCACGTAAATGGCCTGGATACTGGTCACCGCCCCCGCCCGCGTACTGGTGATGCGCTCCTGCAACTCGCCCATCTCGGTGCCCAACGTGGGCTGGTACCCCACCGCCGAGGGCATGCGCCCCAGCAGGGCGGAGACTTCCGAACCCGCCTGCGAAAAACGGAAGATGTTATCGATGAACAACAGCGTGTCGGCACCAGTTTGATCGCGGAAGTACTCCGCCATGGTCAGGGCCGACAGTCCCACGCGGAGACGCGCCCCCGGCGGCTCGTTCATCTGCCCGAACACCATCACCGTCTGATCCATGACCGTCTTGCCGGTGTCGCCGATCTTGGCTTCCTGCATCTCCAGCCCCAGGTCGTTGCCCTCGCGGGTGCGCTCGCCGACCCCGGCGAAGCAGGAGTAACCACTGTGAAACCGGGCGAGGCGGGCAATAAGTTCCTGAATAATGACCGTCTTGCCCACGCCGGCACCGCCGAAGAGACCGGCCTTGCCACCCCGAACCAACGGGCAGAGCAAGTCGATGACCTTGAGCCCGGTCTCGAACATCTCGGTCTTGGGCTCGATCTCGTCGAACGCCGGCGCCAGGCGGTGGATCGGGCGACGCTCCTTGGCGTTGACCGGGCCGAGGCCGTCAATCGGTTCGCCCACCAGGTTAAACACCCGTCCCAGGGTCTCTTCGCCGACCGGTACGGTCACCGGAGCGCCGGTATCGATAATTGAGGCGCCCCGCTTCAGCCCGTCGGTGGGCCCCAGGGCCACCGCGCGCACCTTACCCCCACCCAAGTGGGCGGCCACCTCGCACCACAACGTGGCCTTCTCGCTCCGGCCCAGCACCTTCCGCTCGACTTCCGCGGACAGAGCGTTGTAAATGGTCGGGAGGCGGTCCTCGGCAAACTCCGCGTCGAGCGTCGAACCGATGACCTGTACGACTTTACCAACGTTTTTGCCGTTGCCCTGCGACATTTTGTCGAACTCCAGATGTTAAGGCTCTCGCCTTGGTGCCGTTCATCACTCGCGTGTCCCCATAGCCAAGCTCGGTCTTATGCTCTCCGGCGCGTTTCTCAGTACGGCACCAGTTCGCCCGATGCATCCTCGTTGCCGGATACGCTTGGTCATGCCACCCGGCCGCTCGCCTTCTGGTGCCTGAAGGCGGGCAGCTGTTCAATTCGGTCGCCCACCTTGACTTCAACGGTGTACGCCTCACACTGCCGCTTTCGCCCACTCTTGTCCACGTAGCTTCGTCGGTACACGCTTGCCATGATTCACTCCTCACTGGCCGCGATGAGCGTCGATCAGTTCACGTATGTTACCGGGTTTGGGAATACCAGACAGCTTGATTTCGACATCGCTCTGTCCGGCACTCGATATGCCAATCATGCCGGTTCCAAACAACCGCTGGCCGAGGGATTGACCCAGTTGGAGGTTGCGAACATCCTTGTGCCATACTTCGGTCATATACTTCGAGAAGATACCTTTTCGGAGTGTGGTCCGCTTATTCGTGATGGTCAGCGTCGTACTGCGACAGCCAAGCCACCATAGGAAGAGTATGAGCAGTCCCAGACCATACGCCAGAATCAACAACACGCAAACAGAGAACAAGATGGGACGATTCCTGAACATGGATGGGTGGCACTCGTGTAGTGTTTTCTCTGCGTCTGTTGTCATGGTCACTCTCTCTGTGAAGACGGCAATTGGCATGAGTGCCCCATCCCTTGCGCAGCAAGGGGTGGGGAAATCAAAAGCCGTCCAATCCCTCGGCCAGCGAGACGCCGGCCGCTACTTTAGTGCCTCCGCTCCGCCGACGATGTCCAGCAGTTCCAAGGTAATCCGGGTCTGACGGGCCCGGTTGTACTGCCGCGTCAGCAGTTTGATCATATCGCCCGCGGCATCGGTAGCGGCTTTCATCGCCACCATGCGGGCCACCTGCTCGCTCACCGCCGAGTCGGTGAAGCACTGAAACAATCGCACCTTCACCGAAGCGGGCAGCAGTTCGCCGAGCAACACGGCTGGCTCGGGCGAGAAATCGTACCGGACGCCTTCCTCCTCACGGTCCGGACCTGCTCCCGCGCCCTCCGGCTCGGCAGCCGACGTTAATGGCAGAAGCTGCATCACCTCCGGGCGCTGCCGCCCGGTGGAGACGAACCTCATGTAGGCCACCTGAACCGAATCGACCTCGCGACGCTCATACTGCCCGATGAAATCCTGGGCGATCTTGTCGACCACCTCGAAACGGGGGCGCTCCTCCATGCTGGGGCGGCTCGATACCAGAGGCAGGCCGAGGAATTTGCAGTAGGCCGCGCCCTTCTTGCCGTCCATGTGGACGTCAACCGTCTCGCCCGCCTCTTTACGCTCGTCGATATACCGCATCGCGCCCCGCAGCACGTTCGCGTTGTATCCGCCGCACAGCCCCCGGTTGGAGGTCAGCACCAGAATCACCGACTTGCCCGCCCCCACGTTGACCCGTAGCAGCGGGTGCTTCACCTCGCCGGCGTGTTTGCTGAGTCTGGCGACCAGCTCCGTAATCTTCTCGGTGTAGGGCTTGGACGCCGTGGCACGCTTGAACGCCGCCTGGAACCGCGCCGTGGCGATCAACTGCATGGTCCGCGTGATCTTGTGGATGTTGCGGACCGACTTGCGTCGTTTGATCAGGACTCTCGCGTTGGCCATGTCGCTCGCCGATATAAGCTGTCAGCTTTCAGCTTTCAGCCAAAACCTCAAGTCTCGAATCCCCAATCGTCATTCCACCCGGTCCACAAAACGGGCCTTGAAAGTCTCGAAGACGTTCTTGAGCTTCTCGCTCAGTTCATCCGTCAGGTCCTTCTTGGCCTGCAACTCTTCGCGCACCTCGGGGACTTCGTCCCGAATATGACTGAGCAACTTCTGCTCGAACTCGGCGATGCGCTCTCGCGGGATGTCGGCCAGGACCCCGCTAGTTCCCGCGAAAATGCTAATCACCTGATCGACCACTTCGTACGGGGTGTATTGCCCCTGCTTGAGCAGTTCGACCATAGCCTCCCCGCGGTCGAGCTGCCGCTGGGTGGTGGTATCGAGATCGGTGCCCAACTGGGCGAAGGCCTCCAACTCGCGGAACGCCGCCAGGTCCAAACGGAGCGTGCCGGCCACCTTCTTCATCGCCTTGATCTGGGCGTTACCGCCCACGCGCGACACGCTGATGCCCACGTTGACCGCCGGACGCACCCCCGCGAAGAACAGGTCCGGCTCCAGGTAAATCTGCCCGTCGGTGATCGAAATCACGTTGGGCGGAATGTACGCCGCCACCTCGCCTTCCAGCGTTTCGATGATCGGCAAGGCCGTCAACGTGCCGCCCGATTTCGGATCGACCCGCACCTCGTGATCAGCCTCGCCGAGCGCCTTGAGGTTCTCCTGCACCTCGTGCAGCCCGGGCACGCCGACGTAAACCTTGCCGTTGACCCCCTCGGTGGTGTCTGCCGGGGCGCCCTTTTTGACGATGAATCGATGTTCGGCCATCTTGCAGGCGCGTTCCAGCAGGCGGCTGTGCAGGTAGAAGACATCGCCGGGATAAGCCTCGCGCCCGGGTGGGCGGCGCAGCAGTAGCGAGAGCTGGCGGTACGCGGCGGCCTGCTTGGTGAGGTCGTCGTAGATGACCAGCGTGTGACGCCCCTGCTCATACATGAAGTACTCCGCCATGGCGCACCCGGCGTAGGGGGCGATGTACTGCAACGGCGCGGCGTTGGAACTGCTGGCGTCGACCACAATGGTATAGTCCATCGCCCCGTGCGCGCGCAGCGACTCCACCACGCGGGCACCCGTGGCTTCCTGCTGCCCGCTGGCTACGTAGACGCAGATGACGTCGGTGTTCTTCTGATTGATGATGGTGTCTACGCAGATGGCGGTCTTGCCGGTCTTGCGGTCGCCGATGATCAACTCGCGCTGCCCACGTCCGATGGGGATCATGCTGTCGACGGCCTTGATGCCGGTCTGCAGCGGTTGGGTCACCGGCTGGCGCTCGGCGATGCCCCGGGCCCGCGATTCCAGCGGGCGGCGGTGCGGGCTGTCGATAGCGCCCTTGCCGTCGAGTGGTTGGCCCAACGGGTTGACCACTCGGCCCAACATCGCCTCGCCGCAGGGCACGCTGAGCAACTGTCCGGTCCGCTTGACCGTGTCGCCCTCCTTAACACCCAGGTAATCACCCAGGATCACCGTACCCACCGAATTCTCTTCGAGGTTGAACACCTGTCCGATGGCGCCGTTCTCGAACTCGAGCATCTCGCTGGCCATGGCGTTCTTGAGACCGTACAGGCGGGCCACCCCGTCGCCGATCGTCAATACCTTGCCGACCTCGGACACATCGACCTCGGTGCGGTAGTTCTCGATTTCCTGCCTGATGACCGACGAAATCTCATCGACTTTGAATTTCATCTTCGCTTACCTCTTGGAGTCACTCTTCCACGAAGGACCGCTCGCCCGCGTGAAGTTCGCGCGCCGCGCGCTCGACAAACGCCTCCCGCATGCGCCGCAGGTGACTGGCCGCCGAGTCGTCCAGCAGTTCGTCTCCGATCTGGATTCTCAGTCCGGCGATGGTGGACGGGTCTACCCGTTCCTCCAAACGCGGCTTGCGCCCCGTGGTTTCCGCGAGGACCTCGAGCAGGCGCTCGCGCAGACCAGCCGTCAGCGGGTGGGCGGTGGTCACCAGAACCTCCACCTCGTTGCGCGAGTGTTCGAGTGCCGCCCGGAAGCGCTCGAAGAACAACGGGATCATGGCGGCCCGTCCCTTGCGGTTGAGCACCAGGATCGTCTCTAGCAAAAGGTCGCTCATCTTGCCGCGCAGGGAGCGTTCGAGCACTTCGCCGCGCTCGTCGTCCTCGATGATCGGGCTTTCCATGAAGTTGCCGAACGCTTCGTCGGACTGCATGTACACCACGAAGTCGTTGAGTTCGGAGAGGAACGTATCGGTTACGCCGTGCTCCTCCGCAAGCGCCAAGGCCGCCTCGGCGTATTCGTCCGCTATTGCTATAGCTGTGTCATCAACGGTTGACATCGATAGCTACCCGATCCTCTGTTCCTGTGGGACAGGCTTTCCAGCCGGTCCCACATGCAAAGCCGGTCACACAGCATCGCCGGCTTAGTTCCTCCGGCTGGCTAACTCCTCGATCGATTCGGCGATCAGGCGCTCGTGCTCGGCGGCCTGCACTTCCCGGCCGAGGATCTTCGCCGCGGCGTTAGTGGCCAGTTGGGCCCCGGCTTCGTAGACTTCCCTGATGGCGGCGGTGCGCGCGAGATCGATCTCGCTCTTGGCCCGCTCCAGCAGCGCCTCGGCTTCGCCCTGGGCATCCTCTTTAATCCTGATGCGCGCGATCTCGGCGTCGCGGCGGCCCTGCTCGAGAATGGCTTCAGCCTCGTCCCGGGCCTGGTCAAGTTGGGCGGCGTATTCCTGGAGTTTCTCGTCCGCCGCCTCGCGATCGCTCTTGGCCCGGTCCAACGAGTCGCGGATGAACTCTTCGCGCTGCTGAAGCGCCTGCAGGATCGGCTTCCACGCGAACGCGCGCAGCAGGAGCAGCAGCAGGACGAAGACGATAATCGACCAGATCGCCACGCCCGGATCGAAACTCAACAGCGGGGACCTGTCGTGGTCGGCGTCATGTCCGCCTTGCCCGCTTTCCGGGCCCTCCGCGTGGTCGCCGGGTGGCGAAGCGAGGGCTGCCGCCGGTCCCACCGCCACAAGTATGCATAGCAAAACTAGCCAAGTCCTGGTGTGCATGGTTCGCTCGCCTCTGTTCACGTATCCAGGGAGAACCCCAACGAGCCGCGGGATTGAAGCCCGCGCGGTGCTTGGTGGGAAGTCCACCCTGTCAGCCGCAAGCCTAGCCCCCAACCATCTTGCCGATGTGACCGACAATGCCGTTGCAGATCACCAGCGAAAAGAAAGTGAAACCCTCGATCAGCGCCGCCGCGATAATCATCGAGGTAAACACGCGCCCACCCGCCTCGGGTTGCCGGGCGATCGACTCCACCGCGTTGCCCGCCAGGAGTCCGATGCCCTTGGCGGCCCCCAGGGTGGTCAAACCGGCGCCGAGTCCGGCACCGACCGCCATCATGCCCTCATTACTGAGCAGCGTCGTGCCTTGTGCCAACATGTCCATCATGATCAACGTCTCCCACTACGACACAGTATGGATGTCCCCGGCCTTAAGCAAAAGCGGAGCAGGGCGCCGGTTACCCCGGTCCAGAGTCTGCGGTTGATTCGGGTCGCCCCGACCCGAGGTGACTTTTTCTCTAGCACTAGTGTGCGATTGCGCGGCGCATGGTCCGAGCCCCAAGCGCGGGGAGATCGACCCGTCGCTGGCGCTCTGGGCTCGGAATGACACCTTGTTCGTGCACACCACACAGTCATCTAATGTTCCGGTTCAACCGCCGCACCGATAAACAGCGCGGTCAGGAACACGAAGATATAGGCCTGCAGAAACGCCACGAACAACTCCAGACAACTGATCGCCAGACAACCGAACGCGCTGGCAAACCCCACCGCGTATTTCCCGATGGTGAAGATCAACATCAGGATCGAGGCCAGCACGATGTGCCCGGCGATCATGTTGGCGAACAAACGAATCATCAGCGCGAACGGCTTGATGACCGCCCCGATGCACTCCAAGGCCAACAAGAACACCCACATGAGGAAATCCAGCACGGTCAGCAGCACTTTGGCAATAACGCCCGCGTCAGGTCCCGGTTGGAACACGTGCGGCGCGAAGTTCCAGATGTACAGCGGAAAGGCCTTGACCACCGCCCCGCCTGCCCCGATCCCATGGGCGTGACCCGCTTCGGCGTGTTCGCCGTGGTCGTGGTGGCCATAGGTGCCCGCGACGAGCCCGAAATAGACCGCACGCACGCCGCAGACGTGAATGGCAAAGAACGAACAGATGGCCAGCCCGCCGGTGACCGCCAGGTTCCCCGTGGCCGTTCCACCGATGTGCTTCGGGCCGCCCACCAGAGAGACGATCGAATCCAACGGGACCATGCCCAACAGGTTGCAGAACAGGATGAAGAAAAACAGCGTCCACAGAAACGGCATAAACGCGTCGGTGCGGTGGGCCAGGATCGGCCGGGCAACGTCCTCGCGAAGGAATTGCAGCACGGCCTCGAGCAGGTTGGCTGCCCCGCGCGGAGCCTGTGGTTTGCTCCCCACGCGAGTGTAGGAGCGCGCGATGCGCGGGAAGAGGAGCAGACAGAGCACCGCCGCTACCAGCGTCATCAGTAGGTGGTTCGTAAAGTAGAGATTGGGCGGTCCGAAGTCGATGTTGAGCAGCGGGATTTGCTTCACCCCGAAGTTGAAGTTAAACGGCAGCAACTCGAAGAAACGGTGCGGGAGCACGTGGTCGACGGGATCATGGGAAGCGAGGATCAACACGGCCGGTTCACCTCTCGTCCGTCGCCGGGGCCCGCCATCGAGTTCGCACGATCACCAGACTCATGACCGTCTCCACCACCAGCAGCAACAAGTACAGCACCGTCAGCCAAGCGAGAAACGACTTCAAATGCACATCCGTCCAGAGTTGATAGCCGACGCCCAGCAAACCGGTCAGCAGCAGGCGAATCACGGTTCCGCCGAGCGCGGCCTGCCCCACGTAGGTGGGCGAGCGGAAACCCACGATGATCAACGGCAGCACCGCCGCGACGGCAGCCGCCAGACAGATCACCGCCGCCGCCCACATCGAGGCCAGTCCCTCCGGGCCCCATCGACCGCGTGTCGGAGCGTAGCCAAGCCCGACCGCGAGGGCGACGACGCCCGCCAAAACCAGCAGATTCACCGCCGCGAGCTTCATACTGCGCCATCAGTCCCGCCACTGACCTTCCCGCATCATGAGGTACAGGCCAACCCCCATACCGGTCAGCAGACCGACCAACAAGCCCCACGGCTCCCAGCCGTAGCGCTGGTCCAGACGGTAACCTCCGTAGCCCAGTAAGCCCAGAGCACCTAGAAACTCGAAAACCAGCGTATACTGGCGAATCCAGGAGGCCGCCAAGCGTGAGTCATTCTGCTTGTCGTTTTCGCCTTCAGACCCGGACACCGGACACCGCGCCGTTTCGTACTCGAGTCGCTGGCCAGCCGCTGAGCGGCGGCAGCGTCCCATAAAACTGACCGTCCGCCGGAAGGGCGGTACTCTAGCAGCCGCCGCGCGTGAGTCAACCCCTTGATTGACAAGACGTTGGCGGTGTCGCCGCCCACGCCCTACCGGACCCGGAGCAGGCGCTCACTCTCTTATCTCGGCAAATCATATCCCTTTGCAACACCCGCTTTGGGTGATTGTCCGGCATGTTCGGGATGATCGCTATTGTGGGCGTCACTGCCTTTGCTTCATGCGTTTGTGGTTCACCGGCGATTCTGGGCCAGATGTCGCGATCAAGAATCAGCCATCACCGGCGGAACCCGTGGTATGAGGAAGGCTCTTAACAGTACAGAGCAAAATCACGGGCATTTGTGTAGCGGCGGCTACCTTGCGCTGTTCTGTTAATAAGGAGCCCAGGGTGGGCAGA
>JAUWNF010000713.1 GCA_030612785.1 Phycisphaerales bacterium | reverse complement strand
GCAGGTGGAGCGGGCGCTGGATGACCTGGACCCGGATCACCGGGCGGCGATCGTGCTGCGGGACATCGAGGGCTTCGACTACGCCGAGATCGCCCGAATCCTCGAGGTCGCCCCGGGCACAGTGAAATCACGGCTGCACCGCGCCCGGGCGGCCCTACGCGAGCGCCTGCGACCTTACGTGGATGAAGCGAAGTAAATCGCGGCGGAGAACGCTTCGTCCCCCACCCCGATCGCCGGCCCCAATGGCCGGCGAAACGGGATGGGGCACCCGCTGATAGCTAAAGGCGGAACGCATGTTTCCGCAAGACAAGGACAAACTTGGCGAACGGTTATCGGCCTACCTCGACGGTGAACTGAGTGGTGCCGAAGCCGCCGAGGTCGAGCGCCTGGTCGCCGCCGACCCCCAGGCGCATGAGATGCTGGAAGCGCTCCGGCGGACGGTGGAGACGGTTCGAGCGATGCCGCGGCAGCCGGCCCCGGATAGCTTGCTCGACGATCTCACCGCCCGCGTCGAACGCGCCCAACTGCTCAACGGCATGCCGGAGCCCCCCCAGCCGGTTCGCGGTGCGCGCCGCTCCACGTGGAGCCTGCTGGCCAGTGCCGCGATCGTGATCTTCGCAGTTGGGGGTGGTTTCTGGGCGTTCACCCAGATTTCCGATAAGGCTTCCCACCCGGGTAGACAGGTCGCGCTCCACGAACAGGAGGATACCAAATGGAGTGCGGAAGAACCTGAGGACACGCCGAAATCGGCCGGGTTCCGCCGGAGGGAATCCGCACCCGTCCTTCCGTCAAAGCAAAAGGAGGAGGCCAAGACCGTCGAATCGGACGAAGCCGACGCTGCCCCGAAACTGGGCCTTCCGCTCCACAAGAAAATCGCCATCCGTGAACGAGGGGCAGCCGTGCCCGACTCGCGGACGACCAATGGCGAAGCACCGAAACCGAAGGTCGAGGCGGAGCAGATTGTGGCTACGCTCGCACCGGCGCCCACTGAGGAATTGCGTGCCGCCCAAGCCGAACCGGCCCATGACGGTCGCGAGGCAAAGGCAGCCTTCGGGGGAGAAGCTACCAAGTTCGCTACGGCTGAGCCGTCCTACGGTCCGCAGGACTCCCTTGAGGTGAAACTCCGCCACGGAATGCAACCGTCCGAAGTGTTCGAGCATGCGTTTACTAACGAGGCGAACAACCTCTACGTCTCGTTTTCCAGCGTTCGGGACCGGGACGCGGCCGAGGGTCATGTAACGGCGTTTCTGGCTGCCAAGGGTATTCAGGCTCTGGACGATACGGTCGTTGAGAGTGCCGGCCTGATCCCTCCGTCGGCGACGTTCTATGTCGAGGGACAGGCGCAGCGTAACTACCAGGGAATGCCCGATGACCGTCAGTTGCTAGTGCGATTGCCGGCACCGCAGTTGGCCGGGCTGGTTCAAGAGGCACGCGCCGCGTCCGGTCGCCCGGTGACGCTGGAGGTCGGGCACCCGGCATCTGCCGGGCAAAGCGTCACGCGAGCCAAACTTGGCGAAGAGCGAGTTGCGTCCGCGGAAGGGAGCACCGGCCGACGTGGACGCGGGGGTCGGGTCGCAGGCAGCGCCCGGCCGGGCAAGTTCCAGAAAGGTGCCTTCGCCGACGCCGAGGACGCCCGTGGAACCATCCCCCCAAGCCGAGACCAAGAACCATCCAAGCGGAAACTCACTCCCCCACAGGGAGGCCTTCCCGATGCAGGAACCGACGGGGGGGA
>JAUWNF010000429.1 GCA_030612785.1 Phycisphaerales bacterium | reverse complement strand
CGAAGTCGAGAGCAAGGCCGGGCGCCCCTGCTCTTGAGCAGTGCGTTCGCGAGTTCCGCCCAGAGCATTGCTGACCCTTCGGCTGCGCTCAGGGCAGGCGCCGCGGTTGCTGCACGTCTCCGCTCCCTCACGGTCGCGGCTCTGTTCTTCATTCCGCAATCCGGGGACAAGTCCCACTGGTGGGTCCAAAATCCAAAATGGGCAGGTTGCAGTACATCGACATGATTTAATGACTACCCTCCTCCTGAGCCTGTTTACGAACTTGCTGGTCTGCTCGCTATCGTTCGCCGCCTTCACTCGGATCTTGGCCAGCGCCTCCGTCACGGCGGCCTTGACGCCATCGCCCTGGCACTACCGCGCAAAGTGATCTGACTCGCCAAGTTCCAGCCGCGGAGCGGCGGCGGAATAAAGCCCAGGGCGAAGCGCAGCGAGCCCTGGGCAAGCCCACGGGGTGAAGCAAGCCCCCAACGGGGGCGACGGAAAGACTTTGCGCGGAAGCACTTTCCGTCGCCCCTCCGGGGCTCGGCCAGGGGCGGTCCGGTGACCCAGGGCTGACGCCCTGGGCTATATTCCATCGCCCGCTCCGCGGGCTGTCGGCGATGGTCCGGCCCGACGAAGACGATGGTCTTGACCTCGTTGGACAGGACTTGCCGCATCTCGTCCAGCCAGCCGATCACCACGTCGAACTCCGGGTAGGTTTCCTGCCGCATGTAGAACTCGAGCCGTCTGCACTCTGCGGCAGGAACTCGAAACCAGCTTCTCGCCATCCAAGCGTAGACACTAGGCAGCGGCTGTCTTTCCGCGTGGACGAGATTCCCGATTTCACTGGCGTTCCAAGAAACACCGTCGAGGAAGCACTCAGAAGCGGTGAGCTACCGTGCTCCCGGATCAATCATAAGGTGCGAATCGTAAAGCGTGCCGATATTGAGCGGTGGCTAGATTCATATCGCAGTGTACCCGCCGGCGAAACGAACATTGAACGGATCAAGAGGCGTCGTGCCCGGCACAATGGCGAGCGTTGGCTCACCTCGAGAATAAAGGCCAAGGAGGCGAAGGCAGAGGCCGCGTTCGATCAACTTGAAACGGATTCCTGACACACGTCCAAAAACTCTTCGAGTACCGCGATCGGGTCATCACTGTGTGTCAGTTTGATCCGGTAGCCGTGTTTGATCCGATCTCCTCGGTAACTCGACGGGGGGTTCAGAATGTACTTTCTGGTCATCTCCGGGTTGTCGTGGCCCAGGAAGTTTTGCAACGCCCGTTCTGGCACGCCGCCCAATATCCCGGCCACCGTGGCAGCGATGCGTCGGAAGATGTAGTGCCCGTTTCGTTTGGGAAGAATGAACGTGCCCTGCTGCGGAAGCGCCTGGCGTCCGGCCAGGATGTCCACCTCCCGGATGATCCCCGCCTCCTTGCAGATACGGTTGGCACTCCATGTGGATTCGTAGTATGTTATCGAGCGATGAAGGCGACCGACTTATCCAGGTTCCTCCGCAACGCGGGTTCTTCGCCAGGGCCGCTCGTTTTTAACGGTCTAAGTGTAACGGTCTGTTCACTTCGAGTCAACGACGTGGCCAAAAAAAGCGGTCTGGAGGTCGGGAAAAGCCCCATTGGGGCCCGTAGCTCAGTTGGTTAGAGCAGTCGACTCATAATCGATGGGTCGGGGGTTCGAGTCCCTCCGGGCCCAGTTCCCGGCATTAGGAGAGAATGCCCAAGAATCCGAGACCGTCCCGCAGAAACAAAAGCGCGAACATCATCAGGCCAACTCCCAGAAACCGGTTAACGTAAACGTAGCCGCGGCTTTTGAGGAAGGATCGCGAGTGTGCGACCAGCCACGCCACTAGGATCTTCGCACCGATCAGACACACATACAGTCCGCCGGCGAAGAGCACCACAGCGACAATGCTTTCGCTCATGGCCTTCAACAGCGTTGGTGCTCCGACCACAAACCAGAATAGATAGGGGTGTGGGTTCAGCAGATTGACCATGAAGCCCTTCCTGAGCGAACGGGGCTCCGTCTTCCCCTGGTGCAACTCAATCCCACGGACCTTGAAGCTCTCCACCGCGAGATAGGCGAGAAATGCCGCCCCGAGAAGAGTGACGCCGCCGAGAACAGGCTCGATCCGGGCCAGTCCGCCCATCAACACGAGCGACCCAACGATAATCGGGGCATCGGTCAGCAGCGGAGCGATGGCGACCTTCACTCCGTCTGCGAGGCCGAAGCGCAGCGTCTGGGCGATCACCAAGGTCGTCATTGGGCCTGGTGTGAATCCAGCCGCCAAGCCAAAAACGCACCCCGATGCGAGAAATAGGAGAGCCTCACCCGTCACTTGCCAATCTCGGGGACCTTCGACTTCGCCGCACTCATCTAATAACCCTCGACAGCCGCGATGATCCAGGTGGTCAGCGTGAGCGGAAGGGACAAAACGTTGCTATTTATCCGTACGTACCGACCTTTTGTCAACAAGAACCACCCCATCGCCCGAGCCCACGACCCGGGTGCGGGCGGTGGCTCACTGCGGTATAATCGTTCGGTAACATAGGCGGTGGCCCTGGGTACTCGGCCGGCGTCACATGCGTCATACGGAGAAACGCGGATGGAACCCGAACGGATCATCAACGTCGCCACCGGGCGCGAGCCCGCCGACCTGGTTTTGCGGAACGGTCGCATCGTCAATGTGGTCTCCAACGAGATTCACGAGGGCGACGTCGCCATCGCCGGCGACCGCATCGTCGGCGTGGGGGAATACGAGGGGACCGAGACCGTCGACCTGGCGGGGCATTACATCTGCCCGGGATTCATCGACGGGCACGTACACATCGAGTCGTCCATGCTCAGCGTGTTCGAGTTCGCCAAGCTGGCGGTCGCCCACGGCACCACGGTGGTGGTGGCCGACCCGCACGAAATCGCCAACGTCATGGGGGCCGAGGGCATCCGCTTCATGCTGTCGAGCAGCAAGTACTGCCCGATTCACGTCTACCTAATGCTCAGTTCGTGCGTGCCGGCGTCGCAGTTCGAGAGTGCGGGGGGCGAGCTGAGCGCCGTCGATTTGCTGCCGCTGTTCTCGGACGAGTGGGTGCTCGGGCTGGCCGAGGTAATGAATTATCACGGGGTGCTGGCCGGCATGGAAGAGGTGATGGACAAGCTGAAGGTCGCCCAGGGCCGCGTGATCGATGGACACGCCCCGGGGCTCGGCGGCAAGAGCCTCAATGCCTACATCGCCTGCGGCGTGCAGAGCGACCACGAGTGTACGACCGTGGCGGAAGCGTTCGAGAAACTCCGCCTCGGGATGCACATCATGATCCGCGAGGGGTCTGCGGCCCGCAATCTGGATGCTCTGCTCCCCCTGGTCACGCCGGAAACCGCCGAGCGTTTTATCTTCGTCACCGACGACCGCGAGGTGAACGACCTGCGCAACGAGGGGCAGATCGACCACATGGTGCGGCGGGCCATCGCCCAAGACATACCACCGATCCTGGCAATCAAGATGGCGGGCTATACCGCCGCGCGCTACTTCGGGCTACGCGGACTCGGCGTGGTGGCGCCGGGTTACAAGGCCTCGCTCACCATTCTGGAGGACCTCAAGGACTGCCGCGTGTCGCGCGTGTATCAGTCGGGCAAGTTGGTGGCACTTGACGGGAAATTCGTGGAGAGCGACGCGCGCAAACCCCATATGCCGATTCTTCGAAGTGCGGTGAACGTCCACTGGCTCGAACCGGAGCATTTGGCCATCAACGTGGACAGCCAGGCCGATACGGTAAAGGTGCATGTGATCGAAGCCATCGACGGCGCGATCGTCACCGATCGCTCTCTCGAGGAGATGCCGGTGGGCGGCGGTCGGATCAGCGCGGATGCGGCCCG
>JAUWNF010000660.1 GCA_030612785.1 Phycisphaerales bacterium | reverse complement strand
TTCGTTGGCTCGGCGCAACAATTCATCCTTGATGCCAATCGCTGAGAACGGAAGAAGGGGACCCCGTTCGGCCCAGTTATAGGCCTTGAGCGCACCCCTCACGTCGGCGCCCTGTTCGGACAGCAGGGCGATTCGCTCCCGTAGGATGCCCATTGCCTCTCGCTCAATCAGAGCCTCTTCGCTGGTGATCGTCGCCTCAAAGACTTCACCACCGGTGACGCCGACATCCGTGTGATCGCGATCAACAGCCACTTGGACACGGCCGAGGAGGAAGGTTGCTGGAGGATGGGAGGCCACATTGCCGCCATCAAGGCGGAGATGGACAACTCGGAGACGCGCCAGCGCATCATGCGTGCGCTGGAAGCACGTTGGCGCGGCGGGTACGCGGTGGGCTCAATCAAGCCCGGGTACACTCGAGTCCCGACGACACCCGCCACGGATCGGGAACCAGCTAGGGGACCGTTCCGGGATCAAAAGAACGCGAAATGGACCACCGTGATCTGGCGGGCCCACGAAATGATCGCAGCCAAAGATCCGCCCTGGGTGGTTGCTAAGTACCTCGCGGAGAGCGGGTTGCCCAAGAGCCCGCGGGCTCGCCTGAAGGAGTGGACCGTCGAAAACGTCATCCGCTTTATCCGCGACCCGATCTACCGCGGCGAGGAGCTGTATAAGGTACGGCACAACGAGAAGAAGTTCCGGCTGGGTAAGAGTGTGCAGGTTCCGACGCCGCCGGACCAGATCCTCCGTCGACAAATGCCCCACCTGGCTCATGTACCCAGATGGCTCTGGGAAGCTTCCAATCGCGCCATCGATGAGCGCAACACCAACAAGAACGCCAAGAACGGTAAGGAACACCAACTCCACGGCATCCCCTTGGACAGCCGCGGAGCTATCTCCCAGCTCTTCTTCTGCAGTATCTGCAGGGCGAAGATGTACCGGAATCCTGAGTGCTACCACTGCGCGAACTCTAGATCACAGCCCAATCTGAAGCGCCAGGGAGACCAGCGATGCTGGAATCGGTGCACTCCGTCAACCCGGACAGTCCATGAGAACTTGGCCAATGCGATCGTGGGCGCGCTGCTTGCCCAGGAAGGGTGCTTCGGAGCTCTATGCGCGGAGGTCGTTCGGCTTCGGGTTCGGCAGGCCGAACACGAGCAGGTTCAAGCCGAGATTGAGCGGCTTGTGGCGCAGAACCAAGTCGACGTGCCGCTTCCGACGCCGGACGACATGAGGCTTATACTGCGCGATGTTAAGGCAAAGCTGCTAGGGGACTTTGGGCGGGAAGTCGGCCCGCTGCTGCGGCGACTGATCGACGGCAAGATCCTAGCCGTGCCGTACAAGTTGTTCGATCGGAACAGCGTCCATCTGCTCGCCCATTTCACGCTCAACCTGCTCGGATTGCTGCCCGATCAATGGCCACAACTCCTCGGGGACCGGGCCACACAGGAGGAGATTACCGAGCTTGCGGAAACCAGGTCGGTTCCCATGGTCGTGGACCTCTTCAAACGGCCTCCACGTGTTGCAAATGCCCCCACGGTTTACACGATGGTCCAGGGCGGTCTCACGATCCGCGAGACCGCGCGACGGCTCGGGCTACCCGAAACAACGGCCAACAGGGCGTACAGGACGGGCAAAGCGATGACCGAGCAGGGCCTGGAGGATGCGTACGTGATGGTGGAATCGATGCCGAAGCGGCCCGGCCGCTGGAGGCCGCACTCGAACCGGCCCGACGTGTTTGATGTAACTTAGGTTGGCTGCGAGTTCGCTCGCAGCCGACCGCCGGCCAACCAGTCGGTGCGGTTTTTCTTTAGGTATCAGGCACGCACAGCGGCACTAACTCCGATCCGTTTGCAGAAGGCGCTCATCCGATGGTGAAACGTAACCGTAGGTTCTGCTGTTCTGATTCGGATCCTGGATTCCGGTCAGGCGATCATCGTTATCGTAGCTGAGCGTGGTGATGCCCAGCACCGCGAGCAGGGGTTGGAGAATGGGGACTCTGTTCCTTCCTTCAGATGAAACTTCTGGAGCCCGTGCAGACTGACAGATTTCAAGAAGGGAATCGCCTTGCGCCGCCTTCTTCCTGGGGTCGAGTCTCACTGCGCGTTTGCCGTGCGAACCGTGA
>JAUWNF010000699.1 GCA_030612785.1 Phycisphaerales bacterium | reverse complement strand
CGCAAGACACCCAGCCTACGCAACTACAGGCCCGCGTCTTCCAACTTCTGGGCCTGTAGCCAGTCTCCGGAAGCGCCTCCGACCCCCAACCTCGGTCGCCGAAAAGACTTACGCGTCGCCTACCGCCGGAACTTCGGACTAGCGGAGCCGACCTGGCGGGCCTGAGCAACCTGACGCTTGTATTCGAGGGAGGTTCCGCGGAAGACAGTCTGGAACTGGAGCTTGCGTGCGAGGACAAGGGAACGGTGATGGGCGTCTACGACACCACCTTCACGCTTGACACGCTGACGATTGGCGATGCGGACGTCAGCACCGTTGGGCTGGTTGACCGTACCGACAACGGCCACCGTGAAGGCGATGGCGGCGACCCCGAGGCGCTCTATGTTGACTCGTTGGTCCTGAATGCGGGGTGCGTGCTGGACTTGAACGACCTGCATCTCTACTGGCGCACCCAGTTCGTCGACAACGGCGGGACCGTCCTGAACGGCGAGATTCACGAGGTCAAGGTCGTGGACTTTGATGATGATGGGGACGTAGACCTCGATGACTACGCGAATCACTTTGTGCCTTGCCTGCTCGGGCCGGGGGGTGGGGCAGTTGGAAACTGTTCCGAAGTCGACCTCGACAGCGATGGCGACGTGGACCTGGCCGACTTCGCCCTGTTTCAGGTGTTTCACACGGGATAGCACCCATGAGTTCGGCGTGACTTACGTGACTGGAGGCGACGGGACTCGAACCCACGACCTTCGCATTGCGAACGCGACGCTCTCCCAACTGAGCTACGCCCCCGGACTCACCTTTCTTATATCCCCAGTTGGGGCTGGGAGCAAGCCCGTGACGCCGGTATGGGGTGCCCCACTCCTTCGATCCGCAATCGTCGGATCGAAGGGGTGGGGAATCCCGCTGACGGAGTACACCCACCCCTTTCTCCGAAAGGGATGGGGCACCCGCATCAGTCGGCCCGGACACCAATCGCCGGCGAAGTTTCAGCGCTCGGCTGAATTCGCGGATTACATCCGAGTGATGTGGGTAGCGTGCCGTCGGGCATAGGCCTCGACGTTTTCGGCGTAGGCCTGCATGACGTCGGCCAGCAGTTGCGGCGTCTCGTCGCTCCGCCCCGGTTCGACCAGCGGGCCGAGGAGTTGGAACCGGTAGTGAAAACCCGGTTCGGAAATGACGAAACCCTGCAGGATAGTTGCCCCACAACGCAGGGCGATTTGCACGGTACCAGTGAGGAACTTGCGCTCCTCTCCAAAGACCGTGACTGTGACCGTCTTCTGGTGCGCTTCGCGCGGGCGGTGGACGTCCAAGGCACTGCCCAGCGTGTAGTTTTCGTTCAGACAACGGTAGATATCGCGCGGGTAGGCGTCGGAGAAGATGAAGCGGATCTTGCGGAATTCAGGGTACTTCTGATCGTACTTCTCTTGAATGAACCGGCGGATCGAGCCCTCTTTACGGTCGCGCACGCCAGCCACCCGATAGCCCAAAAGCGCCAGGCACAATCCCGTCACGTGGTGGGCCCCGTGGTGAGAGAGGGTGACGTATACCCCCTTGCCTCTTGCCACGCCCTGCTCCAATAACTCTCGGTTGTCGATGTGAAACCGCGCCAGCACGGCGTCACGGGGCAATAGGTCCATGATCAGGTAGAAGATTTTGTCGCAACGTGACAATCTGAAGTGGGCCAGCGGCTGCCGGCGGCGGAACGCAGGGGTGAGCTCTGCTCCAAAAATGTGCCCCAAACATCGGGCGAACACCCGGCGGGGCTTGTACTTGACGCACCACTCCAGAGTCCCGAAGAACCGGCCGAAACGAT
>JAUWNF010000192.1 GCA_030612785.1 Phycisphaerales bacterium | reverse complement strand
AGACGCCGGCGGCTCACCTCTCAAAGAGGTAATGCGCGCCGCCACCCAGGCATGGGAAGCTACCCAGGAGCTGTCGATTTAGTCTGTAGCGTCGCCCCTTGTGGGCGGCGTAGCCTCGTTTTTCGTCACCCACAAGGGGTGCCGCTACATTCGGTGGGGCTACGAAGGAATAACCTGACATGGATGTCAGCACGGTATTGGCGTTCACCACCCACGCCGCGTTCGTTTCGGCTTTGGCCCAGGCCGGGCTCTCCCACAGCCAAGTCTTGCTGCTCATCGTTGTCCTCGGTGTATCCGCCACGATGGTCATTGCGGCCCGGCGGCACCGGCGGCGGGACGCCAACTCGCCCCGGGCGTATGCCCGCGAGCAGGTAGCGCGGCTGCGTGAAGAGGCCGGCGTCAAGGATGACCTCGAGGCGCTTCTCGTCCAGGTTCACGACCTCACGCGTCAGATGAATGCCCAACTCGATACAAAGTTTTACAAACTCGAACGGGCCATTCGCGACGCGGACGAGCACATCCACAGACTGGATCGCCTCGTTCGGGTGGCTGAAGGCCGGTCGGTGTGCGACGTTACCATCGGTGCGGAAGGTGACGAGTCGCCTGGCCCGCCCCGGGATCATACCGCGGACGCCGCTGAGCATCGTCACGCCCAGGTCTACCGGCTGTCCGACGCGGGGCTGTCCCCGATGGAGATCGCCGACCAGACCAACCAAACCGTCGGCGAGATCGAGTTGATCCTGGCTTTGCGCCCGAGGTCCGGCACACCCTCACCCGGCTGACTCTTATGGTTCGTGTTTTCGTAAGCGTTCACGGGAAAAAATACATCCGCAGATGACGCAGATTTCGCAGATGGACAACGCCTCGCAGAAACGGTTTTCTGCGATAATCTGTGAAATCTGCGGATGAACAGTAGAACATGTGATGATGCCCGTGTACGGTTATGTGTTTTCTTATCGGACGGCATACGCCCGCCCGGCGCCGGCGCCCGCCTCGGGTCCGTGCCCCGCATTTCCCGAACCGGCTGGTCATAGGACAAGTTGGCGCCTAGAATTATAAGTTGTTCGTGATCTTCGGCTGATTGGTTGTTTCTGAGCACAGAGCGGTAAATGGGTCTGGCGGTTACGTTCGTGAGCGGTCCCCGCCGGTCGGGGAAGAGCTTGGTCGCGGGCCTCCTGATCGACGAGGTTCTCGAGCGCAACCCCCATTACCTGCGCCTTTCCGCAGTTAATGGGGGCAAGCGTCCGCCGGTGGGCATCGACCCCCCGAAGCAGGGCTGCGCCGTCGCCAGTGCCCAGTGGCTTTGCTATGAGCCCGACCGCATCTTTGCGACGTTGCCCGAGGCGCTCGCCGCAATCCACAAACGGGATCGCTACGGCAGGGTCATCATCGAAGCCGACGCGGACCCCGTCCTCCACCACGCCTATCCATACGACCAGCAGGTCTTCGTGGTGCCGGCACAGCAGTCGCTGGGCCACATGTTCCGCACCTCGCACCAAGCGGCCCGTGCACTACAGGATGTGCTGGACGACACCGCGGAGTTCGCGGCGGAGGTCTTCGGGCTGCCCCACAGCGACGGTTACATAGACGACGATACCCGTGGGGACCGCGATCTGCTGAGCAAATCGCAAATCCGGGTGTTTCTGGCATCTCCGCTGGGCGACCAACTGGCTACGCAAATCCAGTTGCACCCCGAGTATCACGGGCTGGTCGAAAGCGACGTGGTGTTGATCAATGCCGCTGCGGGGGGCGCACCTAACGTAGGTGACGGGTGCTGCCGGCGTCTCGAGGGGCTCCTGACGCGCGCTGCGGCCCCCACCGCGGCGCGCGGAACGATATTCTGCTGCGACCCCACCGACGAAACGGACCCGCGGCGGCGCGAATTCCTCGATTCACTCAAGGTTTTGTGCTCGCGGGAGCGGTAGCGACGGGTTGCTCCGGCCTCGCCGAAACCGCCAGGGGTTCCGCAGGGTCAATGTCCCGATCCAGGAAGGTCATGGTCACCACGGTATTCCCCTCTTCCATTTTGCTCTGAATGGGGAAGCCGAGCTTCTCGAACAAGCCGATCATGGGGGCGTTCTCGGGAAGGACCACGGCGTTGAATCCCTTGACCCCGCGCTGGCGCGCCACCCGCGCTATGTGCTCCATCAGGATCGTACCAATTCCGTGCCCCTGATGTGCGGGGGCGACCCCGAAGGCCAGGTCGGCGAATCCGGTGGCCCGATCCACACCATAGCGGGCCATGGCGACGATTTTCGCGTCTACGGGATCATCACCCAGGCAGGCGATGATGCCCATCTCGTTATCGTAGTCCACATTGCACAGGTCGCGAACCTGTTTGCGGACGTCGATTTTCGACGCCGGATTCATTGCCCGGGGAACGGCGCTCAATTCCAGGTCGTGGTACAGGTCGCGAACCTTGGACTCGTCGGTAGGTCTGACGGCCCGCAGCACCACCTGCTCATTCTGCCGGTTGACCGTATGCCGCGTGACCCCCTCGGGATAGTCGGGGATGTGGACGGGAAGCTCCTTTTGGTCGCGGAAGATGTAGCGGCGCTGCTTCGCCTCGGCCAGCAGCCACGGGCGGAATTTGGGATGGGCGATCTGGATCAACGCCATGGCTCGCTCGCGGATTTTCTTGCCGTGCAAGTAGGCGACCCCGTATTCGGTCACCACATAGTGAACGTCGCCGCGAGTCGTCACCACCCCGGCGCCTTCCGTCAGCGACGGCACGATGCGCGATACCGTGTCGCCCTGAGCGGTGCAAGGCAAGGCGATGATCGGTTTGCCGCCGTTGCTCCGGGCCGCCCCGCGGATGAAATCCACCTGCCCACCGATCCCGCTGTAGAAACTGGCTCCGATGGAGTCCGAGCAGACCTGCCCGGTCATGTCCACCTCCAGGCTGGTATTGATGGCCACCATCTGGTCGTTCTTGGCGATGATGACGGGGTCGTTGGTGTAGTCGCAGGGCTGGAACTCGATGGCGGGGTTGTCCGCCACGAAGTCGTAGAGCCGCTTGGTGCCCATGACGAAGCTGACCACCGCCTTGCCCCGGTGCAAGGTTTTGAGGCGGTTGTTGATGACCCCTTTCTCCATCAACTCGATGACCCCGTCGCTGAACATCTCGGTGTGCATGCCCAGGTCCCGCTTGTCGCCCAGGCAAGCCAGAACCGCGTCGGGAATGGCCCCGATGCCCATCTGCAAGGTGGAACCATCTTCGATCAGGTCGGCGACGTACCGGCCGATCTTGCGCGGGACCTCGCCGCCCCCCCGGGGGGGCATCTCCGGAAGCGGATGATCGACCTCGACCATGGCATCGATGCGGTCCGCGTGAATGAACGTGTCTCCATGAGTGCGCGGCATCTGCGCGTTCACTTCCGCGATCAACACCTTGCAGGCGACCACCCCGGCACGGGTGGGGCCGACGTCAACTCCCAGGCTGCAAAAACCGTAGCGATCGGGCGGGCTCACCTGGATCAGGGCCACGTCCACCGGAATCCGACCGCTGCGTAACATGCCGGGGATCTCCGAAAGGAAAATCGGCGTGTAGTCGGCGTACCCGTCCTGCACGGCCTTGCGGACGTTGCTCCCGATGAACAGGGCGTTGTGCCGAAACACGGACGCCAGCTCGGGGGCGACGTGAGGAGCATCGCCCAGCAGTAGAATGTGCACGACCTCGTGGTCCAACAGCTTGTCGCGGTATTGGACCAGCCCTTGGAGCAAGGGCGTCGGGGAGGAGGCGCCGCCACTGACGAATATGTGATCGCCGGGCTTGATCAGCGAGACCGCGCTTTCCACGTCGACAAGCCTGTCCGCCCAGCGAGCACGCCAATCAGGTTCCATGAGTCGTTCCTTCGTATCAGACTTGCCCTTTGTCACACCCGCGTCGGCGGGCAAGCACCGCCGCAGGATCGGGCGCGATCCCATCCGCCGAGTCAACCACAGGCACGCTCAGGACCACAAGGCCAACATCCCGACGCCCACGCGGGCGAAGCGTTTCGGCCATCTCTAACGGCGCGTCCCCTGGATGCGTCTGAAGGGGCACCCGCCCACCGGACGTTCGGCCATGTCCTTCTGCGAAATCTTCGGCAAGGAGCGTACCGCAAGGCCGGCGTGGTTCCGCAGCCTGATTCTCCGACAGCGAGCCTGTGGAAATTTCCGCAGCATTTGGGACAATTGGTCCACATGGAAGAGTCCCTGTTCGACGAGATGAAACGATACGTCGCCTTCGACGACGAGGACGCGGCCAACCTTCAGGCCTTGGGCAAAGCGCTGGAGCCCGCGTTTCCCGAGATCGCCGAGCGGTTTTACCAGCGGGTCAGCGCGCATCCCGCCGCGGCGGCCATCCTCACCGAAGCCCGGGCGGACGGCACCCAATTCAAACGCGCCGTACAGCGCTGGATGGAAGGATTCTTCGTCGGCCCCTATGACAGCGAACATGTGCGGCAGGTTTCTCTAATTGGCAAGGCTCACGTGCGCGTTCGCCTTCCGCAGCAATACATGATCACCGCGATGAACGTGGTGCGTACCGAGCTAACCCAGGCCGCCTATCACCTCGGGCAACCAGACCCTGCCAGGGCCGTGCTTTCTTTGAATAAAATCCTGGACCTGGAGTTGGCGGTGATGCTCGATTCGTACCGGGAGACCTATTCCCACCAAGTGCGCCAGACCGAACGGCAGAGAATGGAACGTCGCCTGGAGGAGGTGTCCCATCTGGCCAATGTGGGTGAACTGGCGGCGTCGCTGGCCCACGAGATCAAGAACCCCCTGGCGGGCATCAGCGGGGCCATCCAGGTGATCGGGAGTGTCCTCGAACCCGACGACCCCCGGCGCGAGATCATCTCCGAGATCCTGTCTCAGATCGATCGGCTGGACCGGACCGCGCGCGACCTGCTAATCTACGCCCGGCCCAAGCCGCCGTCGCGAACGCCGAAAAACCTCGGGAAGGTCATCGAGCGGACCGTGAAGTTTCTGCGCCAGGGCCCGGCGTTGCATGACATCCCTATTCGGTGCCGGGGGCTGGACTGCGGTGCGTCGGCGCGCATCGACGAGTCGCAAATCGAGCAGGTGATCAGTAATCTGGTCTTGAACGCGGCTCACGCTTGCGAAGAGGGTGGCGAGGTCTCGATCTCGCTTTGGGCCAATCGCGACAACAGGTACATTGAAATCGCCGATACCGGCTGTGGCATGACCCGTGAGTCCGTGGAGCGTGCCTTCGAGCCGTTTTTCACTACCAAAGTCAAGGGCACCGGACTGGGGCTGGCCATCTGCAAGCGGATCGTCGAAGCCCATAACGGCCGGATCACGATTGACAGTGTGGAAGGAAAGGGAACCCAGGTTCGCATTCAGTTGCTGGGGTAAACCGGTATGAGCAAAACACGAGTCTTGATCATCGAGGACGAGAAACTGATCCGCTGGTCGCTGCGCCAACGGTTTGTGGAGGAGGGCTACATCGCGGACGAGGCCGAGACCGGCGGCGCGGGCCTTCGGAAGCTGGGCGACGCCTCCTACGACTTGATTACTCTGGATTACAAGCTTCCGGACATGACCGGGTTGAACGTTCTTCGCGAGGTCCGCAAGGTCGACGCGGACATCGTCGTGGTCATGCTCACCGCTTACAGCAATGTTGAAGACGCGGTCACCGCCATGCGTCTGGGGGCGTTCGACTACGTCAGCAAGCCGTTCAAGATGGACGAGCTGATGGGGACCATCGAACACGGTCTGGAGACCACGCTGCTCAAGCGGCAAGTGCGCGACTTCCGCGCCCAGATGAAGTCGCGTTTCGGCATCGAGGGGATCATTGGGGCGAGTCCGAGCATGTTCGAGCTATTCGCCACCATCCGGGACGTGACCGCCAGCGGGGCCTCCACCATCTTCATCACCGGCGAGAGCGGCACGGGCAAAGACCTGGTGGCCAAGACCATCCACTACAACTCCGATCGCACCGACCACCCGTTCATGAACATCACCTGTACGGCGATGGCCGAGACCCTCCTGGAGAGCGAGCTGTTCGGCTACGAGCGGGGCGCCTTCACCGACGCGAAGTCGCTCAAGAAGGGTCTGCTGGAGGTGGCTCACGGGGGCACGGTGTTCCTGGACGAGGTGGGCGACATGCCCCTGCTTCTGCAAGCCAAGCTGCTGCGCTTTCTGGAGGAGCGCACGTTCCGGCGGGTCGGCGGCGTGCACGACATCGAGGTGGACGTTCGAGTCATTGCGGCCACCAATCGGGACATCGACAAGCTCGTCGAGGAGGGCAAGTTTCGCGAGGACCTGTTTTATCGGCTCAACATTATTCCTATTCCACTCTCGCCGCTACGGCAGCGCGGCGGCGACATCATGCTGCTGGGCAAGCACTTCGTGGCCCGTTTCTCGTCCGAGTTTCGCAAGCCCATCACCGAAATCCGCCCCGACGCGGAGGCGAAGCTGATGTCCTACACCTGGCCGGGGAACGTGCGCGAACTGCGCAACGCCATCGAGCGCGCCGTGCTGCTCTGCAAACACGATTACGTGGCCGGGGATGATCTGGTGCTCGGCCGGGCGTCGGATCAGCCCGGGGAAGCCATCGCCGGGCTGCAACTTCCCCCCAGCGGCGTGGACCTGGCCCGCGTCGAGGAGCAACTCGTCCGTCAG
>JAUWNF010000067.1 GCA_030612785.1 Phycisphaerales bacterium | reverse complement strand
GGCGGGTAAACGTCTGCGTTCTGGACTTTCTGGGCGTTGACCGGCGGCAGGATCAGGAACCGATGACCCGTCTTCAGGATCGGCAACTGATAGCCCGTGTCACCCCGGACCAGCACGATAGTCAGCGGCTCGTCCGGGTTCCGGTTGACGCCCCTCAAGATGGCACTGAACGGTCCGGGCATTCTCTCTACCTCTCCAGAAGGGCCTGCGCGATCATCCGGCCGACGTGCTCGTGGCTGAACTCCAGGGCACGTGACCGCGCCGCGTCACCGCGCTGCTTGAGCGAGCCGTCCCTCCACTCGTCGTACGCCTCAGCCAGTTGAGCGGCCAATTGGGGCAGGTCGGGCTCGAACCACGACTCGTCTCCGCTGTAAAGCGTGGGGCCGCCCTCTTGGCGGCTGAAGGCGAAGGTGAGTTGACCGTGGGTCAGCCACCCGGTGGCGATCTGGCCGGGGTACCTGAAGACCTTGCGCTTTGGATTGAAGTACCTCGTGGCCTGCGGGTACATGAGTTCCGGCAGCGATCCCCAGTTGGACACAATGGCCGGGTTCCCGAAGCCCATGGCGTCGTGACAGGGAACGCACCAGGACTCGCCGCGGCTCGGCAGCACGAACACATCGCCGACTTGGTGGAGCCGATCGAGCGCTTCCGAGGAGAGTCGATCGGTGATGCAGATCACCGGCGGGTATCTGCTCGGGTCGTGGTGCAGGCCCAGCGAGCCCCTTATCTCGTTGATGATCATTTGGGCCTTGTCGAACACGGCTTCCTTGCCCTGACCGGGGACGCTGAGCTTGAGGATCAGGGCGACGTCCTCGCCTCTCTGGAACGCCGCGTAGTAGGCCCGGATGAGCCCGACGACGTTCTTGCGGCGGCTGAGTTCGCCGATGGTGTAGAAGACACACCGGCCGCTGGCTTCCGGGATGACCAGAGGGTTCCTGGTTTTCTCGAAGCGGCGTGCGTCACAGGCGCAGGGGATCACCCGGATAGGCACGGTGACGCCGGAGTCGATCGCCGCCTGCTTCGACTGCACGCACGACACCCACACCTCGTCCATCAGGTTGCAGGACTGTGCCCAGCCGGCCCGCCGGAAACTCGTGGTCTCCCAGTGGAACAGGCCGACGTTGCGGACGCCGCCTTTGTGCTCGAAGGCGGTCGGCAGACAGTGCTGGATCACCACCTCGACGTTGCGCAGGTCCTTGGCTTCGAGGTGCCGGACCCGGCGGGCCTGATCGAAGCCCGCGGGGGGACTCAGCGTGATCGGCCGGCAGACCACGTCGAGCCCGGCCGCTTCGCAGGCCAGGATGTACTCGATGGCGGCCGCGGCGTAGCCGGTTCCATCTCGGTATACAGAGGTATACAGGACCTTCATGCTTATATCACCCGGTACGGCACTTGGTTTGGGTCCGACTCCCGCAGAGACGCGACCCTCGTTCTCTCGACCTCGTTTCGCCGCTGGGCCAGGGCGGCGAAGTGTTGGACCACGACGTTACGGTCCACCGGGACCCTCTGTGGGCCCTCGATGCGAAAGCCGGCGCTGAGCCACCTGGTCCATTCACCGGCCATGAACGAGCGGACCATTTCGGGCCGGCACCAGACCTTGGCGATCGCCCAGCGGACAAACTGGGCGTTGGTCATGTTCTGGTGGGGTGGGTTCATGTCCGGCTGGCACAGGTGGGCGCTTGGGTTGAGCCACGTCGTTGTCCGGTCCTTGATCGGGCACTCCCGAATCACGTTCGCCCAGATGGCGGCGCAGCGCTCCCAGCTTCGCCGCGGCAGTCTCTCGTGCTGGCCGTAGACCTCGACCGGCTCCACGATCCAATCACGAACCTGCTTGCTGATCTCCTCTCGTTGGGCCGGACTGAGCCGCAGGAACCGGTCCAGTTCGCGCTGGAAGGACCGGTTGTCCGGTAGTGCCCGCCGTTGCTCCGTCTCGATCACGGCTTCATAGAAGAAGCGTTCCACTTCGATGGGGATGGCACCGGGGCATTCCAGGTGGTCCACCATGGCCGAGTAAGGCAATGCCATCGTGGGAACCCCGGCACACTGAGCCTCCGTAATTGGCATGCCCCAACCTTCACAGATGGAATACTGCACGTAGAGGTCGAAGAGGTTGATGACGTGCGCCAGCGTCTCGCGGGAGACGGACTGGCTCGCGTTCGGGGGATGGGCCTGGAGTTGGCCGCAGTGCCGGCAGTGTGTCCAGTCGCCCGCGAAGAACGACGGATAAGCCACCCCACATGCGTTGCAGAGATAGGTCAGCAGCACGCGGTTGCCCACGTTGAACTCGCGGATCGCCTTGCCGATGTCGTACCCCCCGTCGGGGTAGCTGGTGTGCAGGTACAGAAACGTCCTGCGCGCCAGGTCGAGATGCCCCTTAGACTTCGAGCGTTGCACCCAGCCGGCGAACGCCTCGATCAGGTCGTAGTACAGCTTTCTCTTCTGGTTCCGCATGACCGTCCCGACGATGATGGCATCGGGTAGCAGGCCGGAGTTGGCTTTGTGCTGACGCTTGTCCGGCACCGGCTTGAACACCTCGATATCGGCACCCGGAGAAGCCACGGTTACGAGAGGTATTCCCGGCCCACCTTCGCTGGTCAGCAGATCGAACCCCCATTGGGAATAGGTGAGCACCCGGTCGCACTGCCGGTACGAGTCCAACCACAAGTCCCGCTGCGGCGCGCCGTCGATGGTCGGCATCCAGATGAAGGCGAACTTGTCCCGCAGCGGTGAACGCAACATGAACTCATCCATCCACCAGTCCCGATGAGCAACCACGCAATCTGGTTTGAAGTCCAGCAGCACCTGCTCGAAGCGCCATTCGCCGAACTGATGCGTCGGACGCGAATGGTAGACCTGCTGGCCCTGCTTATCGTTCTGGGCGGGTACGTTGGGGTAGAACTTCCACGGGACGGCCCGGACTAGCGGATCGTCGTCGTGGGCGTAGCTGCCGAACTCGGCGATCTCGAACTCACCGGTGGCATAGAGGCGCTTGATGACCTCGTTCCAGTAGGTCGAGAACCCGGTCGCCAGGTAACTGGCTTCGCCGACGAACAAGACTCTTCTCTTCTCGCTCATAACCCGTATCCGCTCTGTATGAGTTTCCGGCGAATGACCTCACGCTTCCGCCATAAGGTGGTGGTCGGGATGGCCGTCATGCGGGCGACCTCGCCAAAGGCGTGTTCGGCGAACAACCGAATCAGGGCCCGTTCCCGGTCATCCAGCGCAGTACACGAAAGCATGTCGTTCAGGACGCCATAGGGCTCGCGCGCGATGCAGACCGCGTCGGGGACACCAGTGTCGGGTTCGAGGGGCTTGGCCCGTTGAAAGACACGCTCAAGCGCGTTGAGCTCTTCCCGGCTCAGCCCCATCTGCGCGCCGATCTGGTCGTCGCCCATCCCCAGCCCGCGCAGCCGCTGGACGCGGAGCGCCCTGGCCCGATCCATTCGAGACGTGGTCGCGATCCCGGCGGCGCGGGCCGCGGCCCGGTGCATCGCCCGGCGGACCACCACGAAGGCGTAACGCAGGAACGGACCTCCGCCCTCGTCCCGAATTGCTTCGGCCTCCAGGGCCGCCAGGTGCCCTTCCTGGATTAAATCGTCGACGTCGTTGATGGTGTTGGGCCAGCAGCGCTGGATGAGGGCGGCGGTCCGGCGGATGAACCGATCGAGTTTAGAACGGGATGTCGTCGTCATCATCATCATCGGCTGGAGGAACGTCATTGCCCGATGGTGATGGTTCGTCCTGCGGCGGGGACAAGGGCACAGGGGGACAAGTCCCACTGGTGGGCGCTGGCGGTCGCTGGCGGGTCCTCGATCCGTCGCTGCCCTGACCGTTGCTGGTGAACTTCTCGCACGGCTGGAACCGCTCCACGCGCAGGGTGAGCATGGAACGTTTCTGGTTGTCTTGCGTGGTCCAGTTCTCCTGGGTGATGAAACCCTCGACGCTGACCAGTTTGCCCTTGCCGAGCACTTCGTTCATCCGCTCGGCCATTCGGCCCCACGCCTTGCAGCGGACGAACGCGGTTTCCTTCTGCCACTCGTCGCCCCGTTTGTAGGAGCGGTGGAAGCAGACGGTCACCTGGGCGACCGCAACTTTGTTCTGACCGATGTATTTGAGTTCCAGATCGTCAGCACAGAAGCCGGTACCATAACACTTGCGCATTGGAATCTCCCTCCCTTCAATAAGGTTGTACGGACGACTCAAACAAATGGTCAGAGTAACTTGTGGATTTCGCCGACGATGAGCGACCCATTGCGCTTCTCGCCCGCGACTAAAACGATGAAGTCTTCCTTACACAGCGCCTTGAACCGGCGGTACACGTCCGGGAAGACGACGGCGTGGTCCACGGTGTAAGTGGAGTCCGACAGGTTGAGAAAGCACATGGGCTGGCCGGGGTTGTTGCCCCGTTTGGTCCTGGTGTGTTTGACGCCGTCTATCACGGCGCAGATGCGCACCGCCGTCCCGGCAGGGCTCCGGGCCAGGTCCAGGCAGGTGTGGCTGGCCATGCTCTGATCGGCGTCGTCCACCGCCGAACAGGACAGAGCCACTCCCAGGTAGTGCTTCTCGGCGGCGGACTTGGCCAGGTGCGTGTCGGCCTGCTCGACCCGCAGCGCCTTGGCCTTGTCCAGCAGGATGGACTGCCGCTGCTCGTTGATCCGCAGCCGCCTGCTCTTGGGGCCCTCGAAGTCGGGGTGCTCGCGGAGGGCCTTGACCAGATCGGCCTTCTTCATCCCCGACAGGGCCTCTTCGTCACCGCCCAGACTCACCAGTCGTTCAATGATCTCCGGTTTTTTCATCGCCGAAGGCGTCTTCGGGGCCGGCCGCCGGGCTGTCTCGACCATCTGTTCGATCACCTCTGCGGCGGACCGGGAGCCGTCGTAGCGCTCGAAGAACGCCTCCCGTTCCCTGGCCGTCATACCCCGGAGTTCCTGCTTCTTGCCGGTGTTATCCCGCGTAGTGGTCCCCAGCACGACCTCCAGTTCCCGGATCATCCGGTTGCGTGTCAGTCCGTGGCCGTCGCAGGCCCCCGACCGGATCAACGCCTCGCCTACGTTGCGGTGGAACTGCGGCACCGCGGCCAGGAACTTCGGCCAAGTGCCCAGGTCGGCGCCGGTGATGATTTTCTCGATGGCGGACTGGCCGACGCCGCGAACGTGGCTCAGGCCGAAGGCGATCGCCTTCTTGTCCTCGGTCATCTCGAAGTGGACGTTCCGCCGGCGCACGTCGGGCGGCAGCACGGTGAGGCCGAACAGCCGGGCGTCCTGGACCAGCTTGTACACCTCCTCTTTGGGATCGGCCTTGTACCGCGAGAACGTCAGGTAGCTGGTGAAGAACTCGCACGGGAAGTGGCATTTCAGCCAGGCGGTCTGGTAGGCGATCATCCCATAGCTGACGGCGTGGGAGTTGCACGTGACGATGCCGCCTCCGGTGACAAAAGTGTGATGGGGGGCGTCCATGGTGACGTCATACGTTTCCTCTTCACCATCGGCCCTGATTTCCGTGATGGCGACCAGTTCAGATGGATAGCCCTGCTCTGCTCTACGAACTCTTCCATTTCCGCGCTCATGCGCTCCGCAGACGTAGAGCTGGTCGCCGACCTTCAGTCCATCGGCGCGCTTCGTCCCGTCAGGCGTCGGGAACTTGTGGTTGTCCGTGGTGCGAATCGACGCACCGTTATCCAAGACGATTCTGAGGACACGACGACGGCCGGATGGTTGTATGTCCCGAATGACGTTCGGGCGGATTCCGCCATCGGAGCAAAGTGACAGACCGTGCCCGTAGTTCCCCAGACGATTCCATTTTCGCCGTAGCTGTTCATGGCCCGTCGCCTTGGCGTACTCCAGATCGTTGCGGATTCGGTACATCTCTTCGACGCTGAAGTGGTATCGGCGAGCACGGCGACCGTGGCGACAGATCACAGTGTCACCAGCGATGCAGCGGTTGAACCCATACCTCTGAAACTTCTCGATCCAGCCGAAGATTTCCTCGGCCTGCTCGCGCGTGACCAGCCCCTTCTGCACCGCCTTGTCGATGAACTTGGTCCGCAACTCCGCGATGACCTCGGGGATCTTCTTGCCGATGCCCTTGCGCAGGTTGTCGGCCTCGGCCAGGGAAAAGCCCGCGATCTCGACCGCGATGCGAATGGCCTGCTCCTGGTAGACCAGGCATCCGTGGGTTTCTTCCAGGATGGGCTTCAGCGCGGGGTGGATGTACTCGGCTTCCTGCTCCCCCGCCTTGACCCGGCAATACTCCACGGTCATACCGGATTCGAGACAGCCCGGACGCAATAGCGCGACCAGGTCGGCCAGTTGATGGATGTTCGTGGGCCGCACCTTCCTGGACCACTCCTGGCCCAGGTGCCGCTCCAACTGGAATACGCCCACGGTCAGACCGGAAGCCAACAGCCGCCAGGTCGCCGCGCAGTCCAGCGGCAGGCGGTTGACGTCGAGCTTGCCGCGCTCGACGACGCACTTGCACGATTTGAACGTGATCCTCTTGCCCATCTACGTGCTCACTTTCACGATGGGGACCTCCAGCACCTTGGCGTGGGCGAAGGTGTGGCCCCACAGCCCGTCCTCTCCGAAACAATCCCCGTGATCGGCGCACACGACGGCGTCGGCGTGCTTCATGGACCCGGCCGAGAAGAGCCTTTCAAGCAGACGGTCGAGATGCTCGGCGCAGCGGCGCTGGGCCTCGAAGCAGCGCCGGAACCCGTGGGCGTACTCGGTCCGTGGGTCGGACTCGGAGGTGCGGAACGGATGGTGGGTCTCGCCGAAGTTGATGAACACGAAGCACGGCCTATCGGAAGCCGCCACTTTTTCGATTATCCAGTCCACCTGCTCGGCCCCGTGAGTGAAGCCGCCGAACCAGCGGTAGCGCTCGAAGTCGTCGATGGCCTGAACATACGCGGGTTTGCCGGGGTCGAACCACGACACCCCACCGGTGCCGATGGTCTCGTATCCCTTGCGCTTGAACCCCTCGACGATGTTCCGGCCGACAAGTTGATATCGTCCCGGTCCGGGCGTCTCGGGGTTGTTCAATCGCCACTGTGGCATCCCCTCCGGTGTGCGGTTCGACCGGGCGCAGGTGTCGAACGACCCCGCGAACGTGCAGGGCAGCCGACCGGCGAAGAACGCCGCATGGGCTGGGAGCGTGTAGCTCCCGTGGGTCAGCGCCTGCGCGTAGGGAAACGCTTTGAGGAACGGCATCAGCGCGGCGGCGAAGACGTCCCACCGCAGGCTGTCCATGGTGACAAGGACTTGGTGTCTGTCACTCATCTCGCTACTCCCGCCGGGTAACACACTTGAGCGGATCGCGCCGGCCGTCCGCGTACATCTCGATCAGGGCCACGGGGTCCTTGTTGACGGCGAGGTAGTCGAGCAGGACTTGCGGGTACGGGCCGGTGTACCGCCTCTTCGGTCGATGCCGATCCGCGATCGCCCGGAAGTGAGCTATCCTTCTCCAGTTCTCGGGCCAGTAGCACGTGGGATTGCGCTTGGCCCATTTCAGGTGCAGAAACGTCGGATCAACTTGTCGGAATCGGCGCGAGCGCGGGGCGACGTTGAGAGCTTGCGTGTACCCGTTGCCGCTGGGTCCGTAGCGCACGCCGGGCCCGACGCGGAAGATGCGACCCTCATAAGACACCCGCTCCTGCGAACCCAGCATGTCGATCGCCGGCCCCACCAGGTCCCACGCACAGTTCTCGATTACGTCATAGGCGCCGCCCCGAATCAGCCGAATCGTGTCTTTGGAGCCCGGCAAGGCGACGTTGTCCCCGTCCCACTTGGCGGCCCAGTTGCAGCGCAGTTTGCTGAGACACCAGTTGTAGAAATAGGCGGAGTGATGGACCGAGTTCGGCGGGACCGCGGTGTGGTCCGGGCCGCGGAAGGCGATCTCGAAGGGGTACTCGTAGATTCGGCAGTTGGGCGGGTCCAGGGCCTCGATCAGTTCGCGGGTCCTGTCGGTCGTGCGGTTGAGCACGATTACGATCTCGTCGAAGCAGTCGCGTACCGCCAGCAGACAGGGCACGACGTACTCCGCCTCGTCGCGGAGACGCATCATGGCCCCCGCCCCCAGGCCGTTTTCGTTCTTGATGTTGAACTCGGATGGTATGTCGAACGCTTCAATCCCCTCGACGTTCTTCATTCGATCCTCCCCAGCAGGACGAAGGTGTGGTGGTTGGTCTGCGGCCTGAGTCCGGCCTCAAAAGCTTCCCGTTCGCAGATGGTGTAGGTCACCTGCTTTTTCAGTCGAAACAGCGTTCGGCACTCGTGGTGGAACTCGGCCACGCTGAAGTGGCGCATGCACTGCTCGGTGAACGTGACCAGGACGTACCGGGTGTGCGCATGGATGTTTCGCATGATGGCCACGACGCGCTCGAGCGTGAACCGTTCCAGAATCCCCATTAGCAGCACGACGTCGTAATCCCCTTGCGGCTGGTAGGTCTCGGCGTCACCCACCGAGAACCGCAGGCGCGGGTCGCGGTGTCGTTTCCGGGCGTGCTCGATGGCCGCCGGCGACAGATCGACGCAATCCACTTCGGCGAGCAGCCCGCGCTGCACCAGGTGGCTGCTGAAGTCGCCGAGGAAACAGCCGACGTCCAAACCCTTGCGGGCATCTTCGGGGACGAGCGAAGCGATCAGTTGGTAGTAGGTGTTGGTAGGGGGTGCGAAGTTGTAGCAGTTCGGGCCTCGCCCCTGGGCAACGCTGCGTCGCACCAGCGGACTGATGTTGTCCTTAGCCATCGGGCTTCTTCCTGAACACCGTGGGGCTCACCTGCTCCACGTGGGCGGCGAGCCAGGCACGGGCCTCCTTCATGTCCGGGGTAAGGTGTTGCCACTCGACCATCTGCTGGTGGCGGATGTTGTTGATCTTCAGGCACCCGCCGGCGGGCAGGGCGTGGTGGATATTCTCCAGTACCGTTGCCGGCTTCCTGACGTGCTCGATGGCGTTGAACAGGACGGCCAGGTCGCACGGCGGCAGCACCGGGTGGGGGACCTCGGGTGTGACCGCCACGGTCCGGCAGTTGATGCCATGTTTGTTCATCCGCCAGGCGGCGAACTCCAGCCCCATGGTGTCGAGGTCCACCAGGATGACGTTGACCCCGTGCCGCCTGGCGAAATCAAAGCTGCGGCTGGCCGTCCCGCAGCCGTAGTCCCGCAGCCACCTCCCCTCGACGCCTTGCCGGTAGTGCGGACTCCAGCCGGCGATCTCCATGGGCGTTCCGATCTGGTCGCCCAGGCTGCGACCGGCGCTACGTTCCTGCACTTCGTAGGACACCATGCGGTAGAGATACGGCAGTTGAACCAGCCGGTACCGGGCGAACAGGGCCGCGTCGTCGGTGCCGGGAACCATGCAGGCGAACAGGTCGGGGATCGTGTTGAGCAGCAGGGCGCGGAAGCCCGCGCTCCTGAAGTCAAACCGGTGCTTGGTCTGACGGTACAGCTTTTCGACGCACCCGACTTCGGCGTTGGTCTTGAAGGCCAGATACTCGATCAGGTCCACTTCAACGGCGGCCAGATCACTCATCATCATTCTCCGATGCGCGCAGGAACTCATGGATGGCTGCGAGTTGCTCGGTCAGCGTGGCGTACGGGACCTTGGTCCCGTACTTCCAGTAGTGGTAGCGCAGCGTTTTGCCCAGCCAGTCCGGTCGGGGCACGCCGGCATTCTCCAGCAGGATCGAACCGGAGGCGTCGTTGATCTCCAGGCCCAGCCTCTCGCATACCCGCCGCGTGTGTTGGTTGCTGGCGTTGAACGGCGGGATGAACACGCGGACTTCTTTGCGGGGGAAGAGCCGGGCCAACGCCTCCAGGGTCTTCTCCAGTTCGGCCATCTGGGTGTCGTAGGCCTCGTGGGCGTAGCAGATGTGGTGATAGCCGTGGGCGGCGAGCTCGTCGTCGCGTCCATTGAGAAACTCGATGATCTCGGGATTACTCTCGATGTGGCGGTTGCAGTGCTCGATGATCCCCTGCTTGCCTTTGGCAAACAGTCGGTTCTCGCCGGTCGGATTGGCCACCGGCCCCCAGATGGTGACCCCGTGCAACTGCCGGAACCCGTACCGGTCGAACAGGGCGCAGAACGCCTCGAACGACTCGACCTCGGTGTCGGCCGACACGTCGTCGTTGCGGAAGACCGGACACACTCTCTCGGTCAGCCGGCTCACCCCGTCTCTCCCTTCAGGTAGGGTTCGACCCACCGTCCGACGTCGGTCGATCCGACCGGGATCTGCCGGTCCACCAACGCGGCCAGCAGCTTGTGCTCACGGCCCCGGTGGGCGGTCAGGAACCCTTCTCCCAGCGCCGTGGTGGGCACGCCCATCATCACCGCCTCCAGCAGGCAGGTGGAGTTGATGCCGACCACCCGGTCGGCGTTCCCGGCCATCTTGAGGAAGTCGCCGCCGCGAACGATCGGCGTGCGGGTGCGGTACCGGCGCTGCGCCGCGACCGGGTGCGCCTTGAACACCACCGTCTCGGCCGGGAACATCACCCGCTCCACGTGGTCGATGAACGCCTGCATGTTCCCAAACGGCGAGTGCTCCTGGATGTTGGTGTCTTCCTCCAGTTGCAGCGGGCACAGCACGTACTCGCCCGAACCGCTCCAGGACCGACCGCTCAGGTATTCGCTGGCGAACTCGTCGAGACGGGCCAGGTGCGCTTGCGTGACCCACGTTAAGTCGTCGGTCATCAGCGAGGATTTGGCGTTGATGCCCAGGTGGTCGAGGTGGTACCACTTTCTCTGCGGGAACCAGCCCACCTCGACAATGGTGACGGGGACGCCGCGCTCTCGGGCCAGA
>JAUWNF010000566.1 GCA_030612785.1 Phycisphaerales bacterium | reverse complement strand
CACCGCATGGGCCTCGACCGGGCCGAGGGCAAAGCCCATCCCGGCGATGGCCACCCCCGCGGCAGCCGCGGAGGTTTTCAAGAAATCTCTACGTGTGACTAACATCCGTACCTCCTATTTGAAGAAGAAGCACCCTGACCGACTCATCAGGATTCGATACCCATTGAAATACCTACACACTCGCCGATGGCGATGCTGGTCGCAGAATCACTAGAGTGATCTCCGCCCAAGCGACCACGCATTCCTCTCTTGGACCAGCAGTATGGTCACCCCACGTTCTCTCGTCAAGCCGAAAAGCTCGTAAGTCGCCGGCAAAGCAGGAGTTCCGTTATGTTTTGTCGAGCATATCGAACGTCGCGAAACGAAGTCGTTCGCGGTGACACCAGTAGGCACTTATTCCTCTTCGCGCGGTGTGAGGCGCGCGATCAAACGGGTGGGTGGATAGCACAACGTGGAAGGTAGTTGGGCAGCTTGCCGGGTAGTCTGGGTGTTCAGTGGCGAATAGATGACGCACACATGTCACGGCTTCGCGCATTGCTTAATGGCCTCCAAGCGCGTGTTTGGTTTACTATCCACTCGCCCACGTAAGCAATCGTGGAGTGGGCTCTCGAAACGCCTGCCGCGCGGCTAACATCGCCCAGGCCGCGGCGTCACGAAGGTCCGACGGACCAAGAGGCCGGCCGCCGTGTTCCTATCCGAGACACTTGACGGGGCTGGCGTGGGGGGCTATTTTCGCCCGCCATCGGTCAACGCTGGGTTCCCTGAGAAACGGAGTGCTGAATTGGCGTACGATTTCATAGTCTGCGTGAAACAGGTTCCCGATACGAGCAACATCACCGGTGAGGCGATGACGCCGGAGGGTACGGTCAATCGGTCCGCTTTGCCGGCGGTTTTCAACCCTGAGGACCTTCACGCCCTTGAAGCGGCACTTGAACTACGCGACCGGTGCGGCGGCACCGTAACCGTCATCACCATGGGGCCGCCGGGCGCCAGCGAGGTTCTGCGTGACAGTCTCTACCGCGGGGCGGACCGTGCCGTCTTGATCACTGATTTGCGCGCGGCCGCCAGTGACACGTTGGCGACGAGTTACATCCTCAGCCGGGCGATCAGGACCATTGGGAACTTCGATTTCATCTTCTGTGGTCGCCAGGCAATCGACGGCGACACCGCCCAGGTCGGACCGCAGTTGGCCGAGAAGCTGGGTATTGCCCAGATTACGTACTTCGAGCGGATGATTAAACTCGACGATCGGACCGCTCGGGCGCACCGCAACGTCGGTGACGGATGGGAAGTGTTGGAGGCCCCACTGCCGCTGCTGCTCACCGTGCTGGACACCGCGAACGAACCGCGCCCACCGGCAGCCAAGCGGGTCATGCGTTACAAGCGGGCCCGCACCGCGGACGGGGTTCGGCGAGACACGACCGCCATGATGGGCGACGCGACTGAGGCGGAGCGGGAAACCGAATGGGCCCGGCGACTCGAAGCCCTGAAGATGGACGGGTTGCTCCTCGAGCAATGGGACCTCGACAAGATCGAGGCCGACCTGCAATGGTGCGGCGTAACCGGCTCGCCCACGAAGGTGCACCGTGTGCAGTCCATCGTGCTCACCAAGGAGGGATACACGGAAGTCCCGCCGACTGAGGACGGCGTCCGGAACATGATCCACGAGTTGATTGAGGATCATACGTTGGGGTAGTTGTCAGTTATCAGTTGTCAGTTGTCAGTTATCAGTTATCAGTTGTCAGCCATTTGAGCTGTCCTAGGCCGATGCAGTATGCAGGATTTCAGGGGTCTGAAAGTCTGGGAGAAAGCTCACGAACTCACCTTGGAGGTTTACAGGAGTACTGGAGGATGCTAACTACGCTGATCAGGAAGGTGAGAACAACCGGCAAGCTCCGGCGAGAATCCAGCGCGAGCCAAGAACTGACAACTGAGAACTGAAAGCTGAGAGCTTACTAATGATCGATCCCAACCGAAACGGCGACGTCTGGGTCTTCGCCGAGCAGGAAGACGGCTACCTCAACGACGTATCGCTGGAGTTGTGCGGGCGTGCGCGCGAGCTGGCTGACCAACTCGGGGTCAAGGCGGCGGCGGTCCTGCCCGGATGGGCCATCCGCGAGCTGGCCCCTCGGCTAATCTCTTACGGCGTGGATCGTGTCTACTGTGTGAACGACCGCGTGCTGGAATACTACACCACCCGACCCTATGCCCGGGTGTTGTGTCATTTGGTGGAAAAGCACAAGCCGCAGATTGTCATCTATGGCGCGACGGCAATAGGGCGCGATCTGGCCCCGCGCGTTGCTTCGGAGATGCGCGCGGGCCTGACCGCCGATTGCACCGCACTGGAGATTGGCGATTACTTCGACAGTCGCTCGAAGACAGAGCACAAGAACCTGCTGCTGCAGATCCGCCCTGCGTTCGGCGGCAACATCATCGCCACCATTGTCAACTTCGATCGCTGGCCGCAGATGGCCACCGTCCGCGAGGGGGTTATGCCGCTCGGCAAGGGCGACCGCAAGCGTACCGGTGAGGTCATCGAGGAGACGATCGAGTTCCACAACGCCTATGAACTCGCCGTGGAGCTGATCGAGCGGCACCGGGAAAAGCGCACGGTCAACCTTAAAGGGGCGCGCACCATCGTCACGGGCGGTGCGGGAGTCGGCAGCAAAGAGAACTTCCAATTGATTTACGACTTGGCGGGCGTGCTCGGCGGGGCCGTCGGGGCGTCGCGGGCGGCGGTGGACAGCGGGTTCATCGACAAGGCCCATCAGGTGGGCCAGACCGGCACCACCGTACGGCCAGCACTCTATGTGGCCTGCGGCGTCAGCGGAGCGGTACAGCATCGGGCAGGCATGGAGGAATCGGCCAAGATCATTGCGGTCAACCGGGATGCGGAGGCCCCGATCCT
>JAUWNF010000658.1 GCA_030612785.1 Phycisphaerales bacterium | reverse complement strand
GGACGCGGGGTCGAGCTTGATGTCCACCAGGGCGCCGTGGCCATCGACCGTCGCACGTACCCCCCCGGCGCCGGACTCCGCGGTAAAGCGCTTGGAAGCCATCTCATCTTGGATGGCCGCCATCTTCGATTGCATTTCCTTGGCGCTCTTGAGCATCCCGGCCAAGTTTCCAAGCCCGCCCAACATACGGCACCTCCATTCTCAATTCGCCGGGGGCTCGACGTCGCCGCCCGCTTCGGTCTCTCCGTTCGGCGCTGCCGGCGTGTCGCCCGCGCGGTGGCGAATGTCCAGCACGGTACTGCCCTCGAACAACTCCATCGTGCGGCGCACCGCCGGATTGGCCATCACCTTCCGCTTCTCTTCGGAACTCGGTTCCGACCGGGTGCCGGGCATGGCGGCCCCCAGGGATTTCGGCGCCCGCTTGGACGACGATGCAGCGCGGCTGCCTGGCGGCACCCCTTTGACCACCTTCGCCTCGCCACGTTTTGGATTGGCCGGCTTAGCCGATGCCCCGCTCACCGCGCCGGTTTCCGCAGCCGAAGTCGCCGGCTCACCTACGTCCCCACCCTCTAACCGGGCGATAACCGATTCGAGTGACGAAAAGTTCGTCGCCATCGCCAGGCGCACGACGGCCGCGTCAATCAGAGGTCGCGAGGCGCTGCTCCACTTGGCAGCCTGTCGGACTTCCTCAACCAGACCGATCATGTAGACGTAGGTTGTGGCGTCGAAGCGTTCGGCCTGGGCAGTCAGGCGCTTACGAATTCCCTCGGAGACGTCGATCAAGTCCGTGTCGGCCCCGCAGACGCGAATCAGCATCAGCGTGCGGAGGTACTCGATCAACGCTTCGCAAAACCGCTCGACGGTCCGCCCCTGGGCCAGGCAGGTCTCCACCCCGCGCAACGCCCCCGCGGCGTCGGAGTCCGCCACGCGATCGATCACCTCGCCCAGGGTCTCGTCGAGTGGCGAAGGCAGAAGGTCTTCAGCCACCTCCAGCGTCAGGCGCTCCGCCCCCAGCGAGAGCAACTGGTCCAACAGGGACAGGGCATCGCGCATCGAGCCCGCCGCCAGGCGGGCCACCCGCCGCAGCACCGCTTCATCCGCCGCGAGTCCCTCCGAGTCGAGATTCCTCTTGAGCTGGGCGGCAATGGTGTCCGTATCGATACTGCGGAAGTCGAAGCGCTGGCAGCGGCTTTGGATGGTGGCCGGCACCTTCTGCGCCTCGGTGGTCGCCAGAATAAACTTGACGTGGTCCGGGGGCTCTTCCAGCGTCTTGAGCAGGGCGTTGAACGCGCCGGTGCTGAGCATGTGGACTTCGTCGATGATGTAGATTTTGAAGCGCGAGCGCGCGGGGCGAAACGCGGCGTTGCTGCGCAGCTCGCGGATGTTGTCCACGCCGGTATTGCTCGCCGCGTCGATCTCCACCACGTCGAGGTCTTCCCCTTCGGCGATCAGCCGGCACGCTTCGCATTCGCAGCAGGGCTCGGGCGTGGGGGCGTCGAACGCCAGGCAGTTGAGGGCCTTGGCGAGTATCCGGGCCATCGAGGTCTTGCCCACGCCGCGCGTGCCGGTGAAGAGATAGCCGTGGTGGATGCGCCCCAAGGTCACCGCGTTCTTGAGCGTCAACGCCGTGGCATCCTGCCCCACGATCTCGTCAAACGTGCGGCTGCGATACTTCCGGGCTAGGACCGTATATGCCATGTCTTTTGGTGCCTTCGTGTCTTGGTGGCGTACCACCCCGCAGTGGGGGGCATTGACGGCCGGGTTGGCCACGGCACCTGAAAGCACCAACTGGGCTGCTCGGTCTCCCGCCTGACCCGTTGGCTGATGCATTCACTGCATGGGACCCGACCGCCAATGCCCACCACCCGCGGAGCGGTCGTTTCGCAAGTCAAACTACCTCGACGCCGGATTCTACAAGAGCGCCACGGAATTGAAAACCCAAGGACCTGAAGTGGAGCCGTTTGTAAGCGCGTCGTAGGCGCGAGCGAGTTACGGACCGGGGCCGGAGGGGCTCAGCAGGGTGACCGGCGGTTCTTCGCTACGGGCGTCCTCGATGCGCACGCCGCGAATGTACGCCCGCTTTCGCGGGCGGCCTTGCTCGTCAACGTCCACGGGCCGCAGCTTGTCGCGGGGTTGGTAGGACCGCGCGTCGG